>JAESTN010000377.1 GCA_016763595.1 Flavobacteriaceae bacterium
GGAACTATTCCGGATATGTATACAAACAAGGATTTACAAAAGAGAGAAATAGATGGCGATTTATATTGGGATTATTTCTTGACTGGTACTACAGCCTTATCAGCTCCGCTTACATTATTGTTATTTCATCATAAGCATCAAGAAGGTAAAAATAGCGGTAGCGGCAATTATAGCTCCTGTTCTTCAGACAGTTCATGTAGTAGCTGTAGTAGTTGTGGAGGATGCGGAGGAGATTAATATTTCTCTAAATATAAAAATTAATTAGCAACACATTAACAACAAAGAAAATGGAATTAGATTATATCGAAAACGTAAATGAGCATGAAGAAAATGTGATTCGGTTGTACAACTTTAACAAAGCCGAAGCGATTCTATTTAGAGACTTAATTATAGATGTTATCATTGATAAAAAGAAAAGATTAGACTTGTCTGAAGTTGATTTTATAAGCCCCAGAAATTGTAATTTAATTTTTGGCTTGTTTAACTCTGACGAAGGCATATTGACCAAAGACAATGAAACTTTTTTTTGTGTGCTAACTATAGAAAGCTATATGCACATGGTTGAACTTATAGAACCTTTTTGCAAAAAAGAATCTAGAGGGTTTCAATATTTATATGATGTAGACACTCCAACAGATTTATTATTTTCACCCTCCGCTAGCTGGTAACTACACCATTGATGTATCACATTTGGGTTCATAGAAAACCACAAGATACGCACACTAGCACTAGGCTTTTGTACGCCTTCTTCTTGTTGGATACTTAACTTGCTGTTCTTTAAATTCTGAGATTTCTTGTTTTAGCGAGGTATTGATTTTTAAAATAAGGTTGTTTTGAAATTTTAGAATGCCTAACAAATCATGCATGGCGTTTAAGTTTTCTAACTGCGCAAAAACAATCTCTTCTAAATGGGCTTTGGTGTATCTTTTTTTCATAATCACAATGTTTAATATTCAAATAAATCTTTTATAGGCTTTTATAATGCTTTCAAAGCATAACAAAGATATTAAAAATATTTAAATGAATACCTAAAAGCATAATATAATGCGAAAGGCATCTAATTATTAGTCATTATATTTGATTATCAACGATAATAATTCATCATGGATAAAGAAGTTTACAACCGCATTAAGGCCGTCTTAGCTGAATATAGTAAAACCAATAATTGGCTGGCAGACCAGCTAAAAATGAACCGCACAACGGTTTCCAAATGGTGTAGAAATGAAATGCAGCCAAGAATGGAAACATTGTTTCAAATTGCAAAGGTGCTAGATGTTGATGTAAGAGTATTATTAGTGTCAACAAAAAAATAGGGGCAAAACAACAGAGATGTAGTTGCTTATTGGCATCACCTCTCTTGCAAAAACAGCAAGTCTTTCGGACTCAATAACAAAACATAATACACTGATTAACAATTACTAAACAAACGTGAGCCTATATTTATATATACCACATATACAGGATACATAAACGTTGAAAAGCATTAGAACCCCTTATTAAACATTGAATAAAATCGACTTATAAATGAAAATAAATCTTCTTGTAATCAGAACACTAAATCCTGAAAATTTAAAAACTCAGTATGAGAAAATTGGATTTGAATTTGATTATCATCAACACGGAAATGGACCTTTCCATTACGCAAGTGAAAAGAATGGATTTGTATTTGAGATTTATCCTTTGACTAAATCAATGAAAGAAGCGGATAATTCTATAAGACTCGGATTTGAAGTTGATGATTTAGAATTAACCATTAAGAATGTTAAAAATACGGACTGGAAAACCCTGTCTGAAATAAACATAACTGAATGGGGGAAAACCGCTGTTATTCAAGATTCTGACGGAAGGAGAATCGAATTAAAAAATAAATAGTGCTTTACAACACCGTGTATAATTAATTGCTAGTGCAAGCTTACTTACGAAAATCCTCGCGGATTTTCTATTCAGTTTGTATTTACTAAATTAGGTGCTTGAACACGCAAAAAATGGTATGCAAACACGTTGCCCAACATTGAAGAACAAATGAAATTAAAAATTAAAAACATTGCTATTATATTGTTTCTAATTGATGCTATTCTTCTAATAATCAATATTAAATATCGGGACGAAACTGCAAGTGTAATTCCTGATTTAGATTGTGCAAAACTCTTTTTTTATCTAGGAATTGTATGCTTTGTCACTTACTTAATTACAGCAAAATTAAAAAAAGCTTTTACCATTGTAGTACCTATGACAATCATCTCTTTTTGCATCTCAATGTTTTTCAACCTACGTTTAGCAAAAGACAATTATGACAGAATCCAATGCAATAAAGGAATCTCTGAATATTTTAAATATTTTGAACACGAATCTTGTAAAAAAATTACAAAGCGATTTAAGGAAGATTTAATAAATGGAGAACTCAAATATTTCCAGGATGAATATAATTCCGATTTGAAATTTGAAGAAAGACTAAGAGATGTACATGCTATCGAACTTATCGGAATAAGTTGCACCCAGTTTACCTCAATGGAATGCTATAACGACTTGGTGAAAGATTATATAAAGAAAAAAGACGAAAAGATAATTGAATGAAAAACGTTGGGTAACACCGTGTATAATTAATTGCTAGTTCTACGCTACTTACGAAAGTCCTTTTCGGATTTTCTATTCAGTTTGTATGTACTAAATTAGTTACTTAATCAGCGCAAAAAATGGTATACAAGACCGTTGTGGTTAATTAAAAAAAGCAGAAAATAAATATAATGAAACAAAGTTTAACATACTATATAACTTTATTAGTTATTAAACTAAAAGGTTTGAAAAAGGATTTTAGCAAAGACCCAATAGACTTTAAAAAAATCAGAAAAGAGGATGTTCATTATCCAAATGGCAGCTTTTTTAAACAAAATCAATTGCGTAATTTTAAGATTTCAGATTCCATAATTACTGAAATAGGAGTGAATGAAAAATTCGCTAAGCTCTTAATATTCATTCCCGGAGGAGCATTTATTTCTGGTCCAGCACAACATCATTGGGATACTTTAATAAAAATAGCGAAACAAACAAATTATAAGATTTGGATGTGCGATTATCCAAAAGCTCCTGAAAATAAGATAACAAAAATATCAGAGAATGTAGATTTAATATATAAAACTGCTTTAGAGCACTATCCTTCAAATCAAATTTCCTTTATTGGAGATTCTGCGGGCGGAACTTTAGTAACAAGCTTAATTCAACGTCTGATAAAAAGAAACATCGAATTACCTAATAAAATAATACTTGTATCACCAGTTATGGATGCGAGTATGTCTAATCTTGAAATTAAAAATTTTGATAATATTGATCCAATGCTTTCTAAAATTGGAGTATTAAGTGCTAAAAAAATGTGTGTGGAAAATAACGATTTGAAAAATATAATGATTTCACCATTATATGGGAGTTTTGAAAACTTCCCTCAAACAATTCTATTTCTTGCAGAAAATGACATTACTTATCCAGATCAAAAATTGGCTGTCAAAAAATTTATTGAGGCTAAAATTAGTCTTGAAATAATCGTAGGAAAGAATATGCCACATATTTGGCCTTTCCTACCAGTAATGAAGGAGGCTAAAACATCCTTGAGCGAAATAATCAGAATACTAAATAAATAACCACAACAACATGAATAATTAATTGCTAACGGTGTTCCCTCACGGAAATTCATGCAAGTTAATTATCGTTCCGCAACGGCGGAAGTATAGCGCACTTTTAACCGCACAAATCATACACAAACATGTTGTGTGCAATACCGAAATGGCTCGACTAGTACAGAAAACTGAATTGAAAAACGAACTAAAAATAATAAATGTTCATTATAAATATAACTTACAAAACGGAATTAGAAAAAGTTGATCAATTTTTAAACGAACATATTGATTTTCTGAATGAACAATATGAATTGGGTAATTTCCTCGCTTCTGGGCGAAAAACCCCCAGAACTGGTGGAATAATATTGTCCAAAGTTGATAACAAAACGGAATTGGAAAAGATTATAGGAAAAGATCCTTTTAAAATAAACGAATTAGCGAATTATGAATTGACTGAATTTATACCTAGTAAGACTTGTGATGAACTGAAATTCTTAATGGAATAATAAATACGAACACTCAACACCGTATAAAAATAATTGCTAGCGCAAGCATTTTCTAGTTGGTTTTGTATGTACTAAATTAGGTGTTTAAACACGTAAGAAATCTTATACAAACACGTTGTGCGTAATATGATAAAAACTAAATTATTACTTATATCTTTGATTTTCATAGCATTAAGCTCTTGTACTCAAGAGTTGACTTGTGCTGACTTTAAAATCGGACAATTTTATATTCCCAAACCAAATGAAATGACCAAATATACTGTTGTTGAAAATGATAGTATATCTGAATTCACTGATAAACCAGACCCTTCAATTAAGAAATATATTGTAATCCGAGAAAAGAATACTCAAATTGAATGGAAAAACGGAATTGGAAAAGGGAATCCTGATTATGAAATTATTGAATGGATTGACGACTGTACTTATCGACTCACTTATGATGCTTCAAAAGCTGAATTAGACGAAGAAAAAAAGTGGATAAATGATAATAATGGGATTGTAGTTTCTAAAGTGAAAATTAAAAATAGATGTCTTTATTATACTGCTACAATGACAACAAACGAAGGAAAAAAATATCTCAAGACGGAATAATTTGTAAAGAATAAATTCTACGCACAACACCGTGTATAATTAATTTCCTGATTCCACTCTACATACGAAAATTCATACCTGTGGCAGGCAGGTTTATTAAATTAGTTGCTAAATCAATGTGAAAAATCATAAACAAACATGTTGTA
>JAESTN010000378.1 GCA_016763595.1 Flavobacteriaceae bacterium
AATTCTAAATGTTGGCACCGACATCGTAGACGAATAGCTATTGTTTTCCTTTTTGATTTGAAAACCAAATGTGATTTCTTTATTCCCTTTTTTCGTTTTCCCGTTCCAATCTCCAGATATATCTTGAGAAAATGCACTTGCAATTGAAATTGAAAATGCTAGCAAACATGCAATAATTGTTTTCATATTGTGTTGTTTTTTGAGTGTTGTATTCCATGCCGAGTTATTTCAGCATCTGTATTGGTATTAAAATTTGTGATTTCACCTACGTATAAAATGTACTACTGTAGTGTTGTTTTTAAAACATTGTCGTTTACATCAGCTTTAGAGTCCATTGATTTACCGATAACGATTCCAATTACCATTCCTATAGTCATTCCAATTGACGCCCCAACATACTTATCAATGACGGCTCCAAATACGATACCAAAACACATTCCTAAAGCGATTCCTAGACTTGTATAATGTCCATCTTCTGTTAAGGAGAATTTGACTTTTAGAAACTGCTTAAATTTAGAAAAGTTATGCTGTAGTTGCTTAAACGGAAGTTTAGAACTGAACTGTAGGTTGTCTAATTTTTTCTCTATGGTTTCAAATTGCTCTTGATTCAAATCCTTGGATTTTAAATCTGTCAATATAGCGATGAACGTATTGTAGTGCTTTTTATGAGATTTTTTCTCTGTTCTCTTTTCAGCTTGTTTTAAAAAAGTAATGACTTCTGTAATCTTCATTTTTAATATTCTTTTTTAAGTTAGTGGCTAATACTTTCAACTATTACACTTTTATTAAAAAACATTGAAAATAATTTAGTAATTCTGGAATCAAAGACAAAAGGATTTACATACAAGACCGCTACACTACATGGCTCAGGGAGAAATCATTAGAAAACTATATAGATAAAATAAAGATTTATTGTTTTAACTCCTCCATGTCTTTAATCATGGTTTTTAATCTTCTCATAATACGGCCATAGCCTAGGTTAAAGTCCCATTTTCCTATTCTTCCTCCAACTAAAGCTAAAAACAGCATTGCAAAAATCATAACTCCCACAAATATTAATGGGAACCCAAAGACCATAGGTGTATTAGGGAATTCGGCCACAAAGCCTTTTACAACAACTTCACCAGGAATATCTCCACCAATAGGGCCACACCAAAAACCAAAAAACATTGTTAAAAACATATATGGGTACAAAAATCGAGAGAACTTTGTGTTTACAGCTATTAATTCATCTGTCCACCCCTTAAAAGAAAGTAAATATTCATAACTATTTAAGCTGTTGTCAATTTTATTCAATTTGTATATTGTTTTTCTATTGACAATAATAATTACGTTAAATAAAAAGAACATCATGATTCCCATGTATGGAATTTTCACTACAAACGAAACCGGTAGAATAATAAATGAAAAGAGGACAATAGCAATTACATTAATTTTGTACATCCTTTTAAACTTGCTTACAATGTCTATAGATTTCTGATTGTATAAATCGTTTACTTTCGGAGCAATCAATTTATCATCTTTCACAAATCCTTCTTTCCAGATTGTTTCAATTGATTTTTCCATCTAATAACTTTTTTAATCGTTCTTTAATTCTAATAATTCGTACTGCAATATTGTTATTACTTGTTCCGATAATCTCAGCAATTATATCATACGGTTTTTCTTCTAAGTACAGCAGGATAATTGCTCTATCAATTTCTGATAATTTCCGAATCGCAACGTACAACAGATTCAAAGACTCATCTTCAAAAATTTTATTTTCTTCTCCAATTTCTTTCTGTTCAAAGTCTGAAGCAATGTTTTGACGGTTGTTCTTCTTCTTTTTTATAAGGGTTAAACAACAGTTTAAAGCCAAACGATAGATCCAAGTAGACCATTTAGATTCTTCTCTGAATCGGTCCTTACTTCTCCATATTTGCAAACACACTTCTTGATAATAATCTTCAAAATCTTCTTGCGTGTCTGTATAAGCACGACAGATTTTAATAATTATTCCTGAATGTGGTAAAATTGAATTTGTGTAAAAATCGTTACTCAATTTCTAATTTATTGGTTAGTGGTTTAAGATAAAGAATATTACACTCTCAGCAAAAAAGAATTTCATTAATGCCAATATTATGCGCAACCGCAACCTGTATCACAGCTCTTTTTGGCTTTTTTTGACTTAAAGATAAATTTCTTCGCCAAGAAGGCTACTGAAAGTAATAGGATGATATATACAATGATTTCTTGCATTAACTAAAAATTGTAAACGTTATAAATGATGCTATATACGCTAAAGCACCCATACCAAATAATTGAATCATGGGCCATTTCCAGCTTTTGGTTTCTCGCTTAACAATGGCCAACGTCCCCATACATTGCATTGCAAATGCATAAAAGATCAACAGTGACATTCCAACAGGTAAGTCAAACATTTTCTTGCCTGTATCTGGATTAATTTCTGCTCTCATTCTCTCTTTAATAGTGCTGGTATCATCGTCATCACTTTCTACACTATAAATGGTTGCCAATGTACCTACAAATACTTCTCTTGCAGCAAAAGAACTAATTAAGGCAATTCCTATTTTCCAATCATACCCTAATGGTTTAATTGCAGGCTCTATAGATTTACCCATAATACCAATATACGAATTTTCTAATTTAGCCGCTGCTATTTTTTGTTGAATGGCATCCGATGATATATTTTTATTGGCTACATTTTCTCTAATGTTCTTTTCAGCATCGGTATAAGATTGTGGTCCGTTAGAAGCTAAAAACCACAATACAACAGAGATTGCTAAAATGATTTTTCCTGCACCTAATACAAATGCTTTTGTTTTTTCCAACACATCAAAAACTACATTTTTTAAAGAGGGTAATTTATAATTGGGCATTTCTGCAACAAAGAATGAAGTACTTTTTACCTTTAGTGTTTTGTGTAGTAAAAATGCTGAAACCATAGCTGTTATAAATCCCAAAGCATATAAACTAAGCAAAGTAAACCCTTGTAAACTGAAAAAACCAAAGAGTTTTTTATCGGGAATTACCAACGAAATTAATATGGCATATACAGGTAATCTTGCAGAACAGGTGGTAAAAGGCGTTACTAAAATGGTAATCAATCGTTCTTTCCAACCAGAAATTGTTCTGGTTGCCATTACTGCCGGAATTGCACATGCAGTACCCGAAATTAATGGAATTACACTTTTACCACTCATTCCATAACGACGCATAATCTTGTCCATTAAAAAAACAACACGGCTCATATAGCCTGTTTCTTCCAAGATGGCCACAAATAAAAATAAGATGGCTATTTGCGGAATAAAAATGATGACCCCTCCAATACCAGGAATAATTCCGTCTGTAATTAAATCAGTTAATACTCCAGGATTCATTTGTACTTTAATGAACTGACCTAAGTTTGCAAATTGTGCATCTATAAAATCCATTGGACCAGAAGACCAATCAAAAATTGACTGGAAAATCAATAATAAAATTCCGAAGAAGATTACATATCCAAATATTTTGTGTGTAAAAACGCGATCTAACCTACCACGCAAATCTTTTGCCTTTGATTGATCGATTTTATAGGTGGTTTTTAAAATATCGTTTATTTGCTTGTATCGGTGAATGGTTTCTTTGTGCTGATATCGCTTCACTTTAGATACATCTTGCATAAATTCTTGCAATTTATTTTTCTCTTCTGGCAATAATGTATCTGGGAAATTATTTTGAGTAATCATTAACCACAACTCATATAAGGTATGATTGTCACTAATTCCTTTTAATTTTTTAAAATAGTCCTCATCAATTTTATGATTGATAGAACACAAGGGTTGTGT
>JAESTN010000379.1 GCA_016763595.1 Flavobacteriaceae bacterium
TGTTATTTAGCGGAATGTTTTTTCGTTGAATTTCTTGTTCAAAATTATCCAGCTCTTCCTTAAATTTTGAGTAATATTTTAAAAAAAATAAAGATTCCAATAAATAATTCTTCCCCTTTAAATAGAACACTGGATGTAAACTTATAATTCGTGGATTTTCTTTAAATAAGTTCACCCATTTGTTTGCATATTTATAAGATTGTAGAAAATTTTGTGTTAAAAAACTTCGCCATAAATGTGCTTTGTACAACCATAATTTCTCACGTAATCCCAAAGATTTGTATTCATATTCTGGCAATCTTTTAGTGAAATATTCATTAATTTGTTTCAGCTCACTGTCATTTCTTACATAGCCAATCTTTAGTAAAACACTATACAACTGTAGCGATAAATTTGATAATTTACTAGTAATTACATTTTGCAAACTCAGCTCTTTGGCTTGTTTCGAAAGCTCATCTGCACGTGTGCTTATACTTCTAGTGATGTACTGTGTTTCTATTACTTTTTCTAATTCCACAATTTCATAAGCAATATTTTTCTCATCATTATCCAAGGCCATTGTTTTGGCTTTGTCTAATAACTTTAAACTTTGTTTGTACAGCCCTTTTTGGTATAAAACCGTAGCAAAATCTAATTGCTCTCTAATTTGAACTCGTATGTTTTGATGCGCAGGGTTTAATCGCAAACTAATTAATAATTGTTTGTATAGATGCGCTTTTAAATTTGATAATTGCTGTTTTGCTACGATGCCACTTTTTAAAATTACGCGTTCATCATACACTTTCATTTTATCTAAGATTTTAAATAAAGAAAGAAACTTCGCTTCGGTATTCCCATCCAATCTACCCACATATAAGTTGAATTGACGTTTTTCTGATTTTGTCAATGACTTAACGAGTACAAAAAGCGAATCATTTTGATTGTTGGACGAAGTAGTAGATTTCATTTTAAATTACTGATTATCAATATTATAACTCACACCAAAAAAGGTTTAACATCGTAAAAGACATTCATAAACAACTTGGTAAAGAAAAGCCAATATATAAATTTGATTTATATAAAAAAACTATACAGTCGTCATGCAAGATAATAAAGTCCAAATTTTTGATACTACCCTTCGAGATGGAGAGCAAGTTCCGGGATGTAAATTAGATACAAATCAAAAATTGGTTATTGCTGAACGATTAGATTTATTAGGCGTAAATGTGATAGAAGCCGGTTTTCCTGTTTCTAGTCCTGGTGATTTTAATTCGGTTTCAGAAATAGCTAAAATGGTAAAAAATGCTACAGTTTGTGGATTAACAAGAGCCGTTGAAAATGATATTAAAGTTGCTGCTGAAGCATTAAAATATGCTAAGTTGCCTAGAATTCATACCGGAATTGGAACGAGTGATTCTCATATAAAATTTAAGTTTAATTCTACAAGAGAAAAAGTAATTGAACGTGCAATTGGTGCCGTTTCTTATGCGAAATCTTTTGTAGAAGATGTTGAGTTTTATGCGGAAGATGCGGGTAGAACGGACAATGAATTTTTAGCACGTATTTGTGAGGAAGTCATTAAAGCAGGTGCAACCGTATTAAACATTCCAGATACTACAGGGTATTGTTTGCCTGAAGAATATGGTGAAAAAATGAGGTATTTACGTGAACATGTAAAAGGTATTGAAAACGTCATTTTATCTTGTCATTGTCATAATGATTTAGGAATGGCAACTGCCAATTCTATTGCAGGAGTTATGAATGGTGCTCGTCAAATTGAATGTACCATTAACGGAATTGGAGAACGTGCAGGGAATACCGCCTTAGAAGAAGTGGTAATGGTGTTGAAACAACACCCATATTTAAATTTACAAACCGATATCAACACCAGATTGTTATACGACACAAGCATAATGGTTAGAGAAAGTATGGGAATGCCTGTACAACCAAATAAAGCTATTGTTGGAGCAAACGCATTTGCACACAGTTCTGGAATACACCAAGACGGCGTAATTAAGAACAGAGAGACCTATGAAATTATGGATCCTGAAGAAGTAGGTGTAACGGAAAGTGCCATTATTTTAACGGCAAGAAGCGGTAGAGCTGCTTTGGCATATAGAGCAAAAAAAATTGGGTATGAGTTGACTAAAATTCAATTAGACACCGCATACACCTCCTTTTTAGAATGTGCAGACAAGCAAAAAGAAGTAAAGGATGATGATATCCATTTTATCATGAAAAGAATACATAAAATTTCAAAAATAGCAGTTGCCTAATGGGAAAAACATTATTTGATAAAGTTTGGGACACACACGTGGTTGATGTCATAGAGAATGGCCCACAAATTTTATACATAGACAAACATTTAATTCATGAAGTTACAAGTCCACAGGCTTTTAATGAATTGAAGCAACGTGGTATTCCTGTTGCTAGACCCCATAAAATTGTAGCTACTGCAGATCATAACACGCCAACGGTAAATCAACATTTACCAATCAAAGACGAACTTTCCAGAAAACAATTAGCACAACTATCAAAAAACTGTAAAGAGAACAATATTCCGTTGTACGACTTAGGTCATAAAAACAACGGAATTATTCACGTTATCGCTCCAGAACTTGGGTTTACCCAACCAGGAATGACCATTGTTTGTGGAGATTCACATACCTCTACCCATGGTGCTTTTGGTACGATTGCATTTGGAATTGGAACCAGTCAAGTAGCACAAGTTTTTGCAAGCCAATGTTTGTTATTACAAAAACCGAAAAGCTTACGAGTTTCTGTGAATGGGAAATTAAAAAAAGGAGTGTTACCTAAGGATGTAATTTTATACATCATCGCCAAATTAGGAACCAATTCTGGAACCGGGTTTTTCTGTGAATATGCAGGAAACGTGTTTGAAGAAATGAGCATGGAAGGTAGAATGACCGTTTGTAATATGAGTATTGAAATGGGTGCTCGTGGAGGAATGATTGCTCCTGATCAAACAACTTTTGACTATGTAGAAGGAAAGGAATTTGCACCTAAAGGAGCCGAATTCGATAAAAAAGTTGCCTATTGGAAAACATTACCAACAGATAGCAGCGCTATTTTTGACCAAGAATATTCTATTGATGCAGCAGATATTGCACCGATGATTACCTACGGAACAAATCCTGGAATGGGAATTAAAATCACAGAAAACATTCCTGATTTTAATGATAGTTCTTTTGAAAAATCATTGGAATACATGAATTTCAAAAAAGGAGAATCATTGATCAACAAACCTATAAATTATGTATTTATTGGAAGTTGTACCAACTCTAGAATTGAAGATTTTAGAATTGCTGCTGACTATGTAAAAGGAAAACAAAAAGCAACAAATGTAAATGCTTGGCTGGTTCCTGGTTCACAAAAAGTTGCAAAACAAATTACTGAAGAAGGCTTACAAGCAATTTTTGAAGAAGCTGGTTTTGTTTTAAGACAACCCGGTTGTTCTGCCTGTTTGGCAATGAATGACGATAAAATTCCGGAAGGAGAATATTGTGTTTCTACTTCCAATAGAAATTTTGAAGGACGACAAGGACAAGGTTCTAGAACTATTTTAGCAAGTCCATTAGTTGCCGCAGCAACAGCAGTTGAAGGAAAAATTATTGACATTACTAAACAGTTAAATTAAAATGGAGAAATTCACAAAATTAACATCGAGAGCGGTTCCTTTAGACACAGAAAATATTGATACAGATCAGATTATACCTGCTCGTTTTTTAAAAGCGACAGACAAACTAGGTTTTGGAGACAATGTATTTAGAGATTGGCGCTTTCATAAAGATGGAAGTTTAAATACTACGTTTGCATTAAACAATGCAAAGTACCGTGGAAGTATTTTAGTTGCTGGTGACAATTTTGGCTGTGGCTCTAGTAGAGAGCACGCTGCTTGGGCATTAGTAGATTATGGTTTCAATGTAATTGTAAGTAGTTTTTTTGCTGATATTTTTAAAGGAAATGCGTTAAATAACGGATTATTACCAGTACAAGTTTCTGCAGCCTATTTAAAAAAACTGATGGCACATTTACAAGAAAACCCTACTTCTGAAATAGTGGTTAATTTAGAAGCCCAGAGCATAGAAACAACAGTTGGAACTGCTACATTTGACATTGATCCGTACAAAAAAACCTGTATGATGAATGGCTATGATGACATTGATTATTTGATGAGTAAAAAAGATCAAATAACAGCGTTTGAAGCTCAAAATTAATACGAATTAAAAAGTTGCGTTAGCGATTGAAGCGGCATCCTTTTAATGTCGGTTCGAGTTCGCGAAGCGAGTATCGAGAACAAATTAAAAGATACAACGAAAAGCGCGCCCCTTATGGGAACGCCCATAAACAATAAATAGAAACACATGAAATATACAATAGCTGTAATCCCTGGGGATGGAATTGGACCCGAAGTAACTGAACAAGCTAAAAAAGCATTGAATGCCGTTGCAGATGTTTATGATCATACTTTTATTTATAAAGAAGCAATCATGGGTGCCTGTGCTATTGATGCTACAGGAAATCCATTGCCGAATGAAACGTTAAAAGTTTGTAGCGCTTCTGATGCCATTTTATTTGGAGCTATCGGACATCCAAAATACGACAACGATCCAACGGCAAAAGTAAGACCTGAACAAGGTTTGTTAAGACTACGAAAAGAGTTGGGCTTGTTCTGTAATGTGAGACCTGTAAAAGCCTATGAGCAATTAATAGATAATTCGCCTTTAAAAAGAGAAATCATTGAAGGAACAGACATTTCTATTTACAGAGAATTAACAGGCGGAATTTACTTTGGGATCAAAGAATTGAGTGACGATGGACAAATTGCTTTTGATGGTTGTTCATATACTGTTGAAGAAATAGAAAGAATCGCTCATTTGGCTTTTAAAGAAGCGCAAACACGTAGAAAAAAACTGACTTTGATTGACAAGGCGAATGTATTAGAAACTTCTCGTTTATGGAGAAAAACGGTGACTGCACTCGCGAATCAATATCCAGATGTAGCCTTAGATTTCTTATTTGTAGACAATGCTGCGATGCAGATGATTTTAAACCCGAAACAGTTTGATGTAATCTTAACAGAAAACTTATTTGGAGATATAATTAGCGATGAAGCAAGTGTTATTGGAGGTTCTATTGGGTTATTAGCTTCTGCATCTGTAGGAAAAGAAAACGCTTTATTTGAGCCAATTCACGGTTCTTTTCCGCAGGCAACAGGAAAAAACATTGCGAATCCGCTAGCTTCAATATTATCTGCTGCTATGCTATTGAATCATTTAGGATTACATAAAGAAGCAAACGCTATTGAAAGAGCTGTACAAAAATCATTGTCATTAGAAATCACAACGGAAGATTTAAATAAAACCCACCCTTTTACTACTTCTAAAGTAGGTGATTTTATTGCCGACTATATTGAAAATCAAGATGATAGTATTTTAAATTTTAAGAATATCCATATGGGCCAAAGTACTATTATATAGTCGTGTTCGTATTTTTATATTTATTTGATCTAAAAAGAGTGTAGCCTAACCAACTACACTCTTTTTTCTTATTTTCCCTTAAGATTCTTCTTCTATAATTTCTTTTTTCAATGCGATAATCTCAAGTAACATATTCATTTCTTTTTTGATTCCTTTTCTCATTTGAATATATATAAACGCAATAATCACAAAACAAGAAACATCCATTAAAATCATTTGCCAAAGTGTAAAGTAGTTGCTAAACTCAGGACTTATCATATAAAAACCAACTACATACAACACAAAAATAATGTGTGTAAGTGCACCATGAATTTTTTTTCTGAACGTATAAAAGTCAAGGGTTAATTCTGTTGCTTGTAAAGCGGTATCCAATCTATTTATTTTTTTAGATTTTATACTACTAAATATTTCAATCACAATTCTTAATAAGATGCCTAGCATCATAAATCCAACTCCTATTCTACTTAGAATTTCTTCAACTGGTGCTACAAAATAGAAAAACATGAAAAGCCCAATTAACGTACTAGATAATATGATGATATTTGCATAATGAAAAGACAATCCTTTTTTCCTTTTGCTTTCAATTTTTGATACTATCTGTTCAAAAGCTAAAGAAGTATCTCCGAGCTCTTTTTTTTGTTTTTGCCACTTTTGTTGCAAATTTTTAAAGTCGTTATCCATTATTTAATATTTTTTTAAGTCGTTTTTTTATTCTGTGAATTTTTACTCTTGTGTTTATAGGGTTACTTCCAATAACTTCTGAAATATCTTCATAGTCTTGCCCTTCTAACACCATCATAATAATCAATCTATCCAACTCTTTTAAGCGTCCAATTGCTATATATAATTCATTTCCATCTGTAGTTTCTTCCTCGGTATTCACTACTTTTAGTTCCTGTTCGAAGGTTGAAATTGGAATTGTTTTTTTGATTTTTTCCTTTCTAATAAACTCCAAACATTTATTCACTGTAATTCTATAAATCCAAGTTTTATGAGTTGAAGTCTCTCGAAATGTATCTAGTTTTTTCCAGATGATAATAAAAACTTCTTGAGACAAATCACTTGCAACATCATAATCTCCTTTTACAAAACCAAGGCACATTTGGTGTACCATCGCATAATATTGTTTGTGTATCGATTCGAAAAGACCCTTATTCATTTTCTAAGAAAGTATTTACTTTGGTGTAAAACCATGTTGGTTGATCAAACATAATAAAGTGCTTGCTATTAGAAGCCATTTCTATTGTTTTGTTTGATAGGTTTGTGTATTGTTTTACAAAATTAGCTTTAGCAGAAGCTACATTAGGAAAAGAAGCTCCTATGATGAGCGTTTTTGTTTTGATAGTGCTTAATTTATCTCTTAGATCTAACTTTAATAAATCTGTATATCCATATACATATGTTTTACGATCAGCTTCTAAAATCCATTTTGTTAAGACGGCTGCTTTCTCCTTTTTCAAAGTCATAAAACCTGCCATATTAGAAGCCATGCCTCTAAACTGATCGTCATTCATTTTAAGTAAA
>JAESTN010000380.1 GCA_016763595.1 Flavobacteriaceae bacterium
AGTTGCATATCTGCATTTACAGCAGCTTCTAATTCTGATTCTTTTGCTAGGCTTAAAATAGCTCTCGCATATCTTAATGCTGGTCTTGATCCTTTCATAAAACTGATTAGTTTAAGGTAATGTCTTTAAGCATTCCTTCAACAAGTTTAGCTTGATCTCCTTGTGAAGAAAGTTCTTTCTTAATTACTGCTTTAGCAATAACTATTGACAATTCACCAACTTCTTTCTTTAATTCTGCTATTGCAGCATGCTTCTCTTGTTCAATAGAAGATTTTGCTAACTCAATCATCTTGGTTGCTTCTTCTCGAGCTTCTTCTTTTGCTTCAGAAACCATTTTCTCTTTTATTTCACGAGCTTCTTTCATCATTGCATCTCTTTCTGCTCTTGCTTCCTTTAAAAGGTTTGCATTATCAGCAGTTAAATTTTGCATTTCTTTTTTTGCTTCTTCTGCAGAGGCTAAGGCATTTTTAATACCTTCTTCTCTATCATTAATAGCTTCTAAAATTGGTTTCCATGCAAATTTCTTTAACAATAGAACCAATCCAATAAATAAAATACACTGCCAAAAGAATAGCCCTAAAGAAAATTCACTTAATAACTTATCCATACTATATATCTATAATAATTACTTTTTTGTTTACTATAAACAAAAGCTATAACCAACCGTTATAGCTTTTGTTTGCTTTTTTTAAACTGCAAATAAAGCAGCAAATCCAATACCTTCAATTAAGGCAGCAGCAATTAACATTGCTGTTTGAATTTTTCCAGAAGCTTCTGGTTGACGTGCGATTGCGTCCATTGCTGAACCACCAATTCTACCGATACCTAAACCAGCACCGATTACGATCAATCCTGCTCCAATGTAATTTAATCCTTCCATGATATATATATTTAATTATTAAACATTCAATTTTTAATGATCATCGTGTTCTTCCACTGCCGATCCGAAATACAATGCTGACAACATTGTAAAAATATAGGCTTGTAATGCTGCTACTAATAACTCAAGTAAAGAAAGTGCAATTGCCAAGACAAAAGACAAACTGCTTCCCAACCAGTTATTAAAAATAAACATCATTCCTATAATACTCATTAGTACAATATGTCCCGCTGTAATATTTGCATACAAACGAATCAATAATGAAAATGGTTTTATGACAGCTCCTAACAATTCTATTGGAGCTAGTATAATTTTCATTGGCACAGGAACTCCTGGCATCCAGAAAATATGTTTCCAATAATTCTTGTTTCCTGTAAACGTCGTAAATAGAAATGTAAACAAGGCCAATGCAAATGTTACTGCAATATTGTTTGTTACATTTACTCCTAATGGAGTTAACCCTAATAAGTTGATAATCCACACAAAGAAAAATACGGTTAGTAAATAACTCATGTATTTTTTATAGTGTTTTGTACCAATATTAGGAATTGCAATATCATCTCTAACATATAAAATGATCGGCTCTAACAAACGTCCCATTCCTTTTGGAAGTGCATTTTTCTTGTAATTTTTAGCCATTCTGCTAAACATAAGAAACATTAGCAAACCAACTAAAAAGATAACCATTACGTTTTTCGTAATCGAAAAATCTAATGGCTTTTCATTTGTTGCATGGTGCTCTGCATCATATGTGATGGTCCCAGCGGCATCTGTTTTATAAATCTTATTGTGATCTACTTTATAATAGTTACCACCTACTTCTGCAACCGTTTCACCGTGGTGAAATTTAGAAGAAGAAAACACTTTTAAACCACCATCCCATAAAATTACAGGCAAAGGAAACCCTCTATGAATTGTTTTTCCTTGATCATCTTTAAAAGAATACAAACCAAAGTCGTAAGAATCTAACAAGTGATGGCTAATGTATTCTTTAATTGTAACTTTTAAACTTTTTTCTTCAGTCGGTTTTACTTGGTCTGTTTTCTCATTGTGTTGAGCCACAGAAACAAACGAAACTAAAAATAGTAAAAATGTAATTTTTTTCATTGAAAATTTTCTTCGCATATCACTCAGATAATAGTGTCTTTAAAATCGGTGCAAAGGTATGTTTTTCTCTCAAAATGAAAAACTATTTACCACTTTATTTTAATGATAAATACAAGAGGCTAATTATTCTGCTTTTTCAGGAAGGTTTAAAAGGCTAATTAGCGACATTGTTTCTATCAATAGCGAGAAGATATAGGGTATAAAAAAGGCCATAAACTCTAGTCGGGACGTATTTCCATCTGCGTTATACGATGGATAAAAGAAGATAAAAAAGAAAGCAAATTTTAAAAAACTGCTAAACATAAAAAGAAACCCTAATTGGTCTCTTTGTTTTTTTCTCAAGAAGAATAAAACCAAAAAAATAACAATCGCTAGCAAACCATTGATAAAATAAGCGAGTATAATTTTGTCATTATATATAGGTAGTGATTTGTATTTCAAAACATATGTGTGAATTACAAAAACTAAAATCAGTCCAATAATTAATTGGGTAAAAAAAGTAACAACTACTTTTTGTGTGCTATTTCTCTTTGTCATTTATTTTTTTGAGTTGCGCCATTAAACTTACCATAGAACCGATAAATCCAATTAGAATAAGAATTAAAGTGATGTAATTTTTTTCAAAGCCATAATGTGCATCTATTTTTTTACCAAAATAGGCTGCTAGGTATATCGTAATTCCCATTTGCAAGCCAACACCTGATAAGCGTATAAATTTATTAAGCGGTTTTTTCTTCGGAAGTTGGTCTTTCATTTAAGTTTAATTCTTTAACGGCTCCTCTCATAGCGCAAGATGCGTTAAAAGTGGCTCCTGGCTCTACAGACAACTTGCCCAAAACAACATCTCCATAAATAGAAGCTGTTGCTTTTATGGTAAGCATTTTATTGACCTTTAACTCTCCAGAAAACTTGCCTTCTATATCTGCATTTTCACAAAACACTTTTCCTGTTATAGATCCATCTACACCAACAATTACCCTTCCTGTTGTTGTTAGGGTACCTTCTAAAATTCCATCAATTCTAAAATCACCCTCAGCGCTTAAATCCCCAACAATCTTGGTGTTCTTTGCTAATATATTTCTTTCCATTGCTTTGGGTTTCTCGTTGTTTTCTTTACTAAACATAGGGGAGTGTTTTTAATTTAACTGTTTAATTACTTCTTTAGCTCTTTGACCTTCTTGCGTATTACCATAATTAAATGACACATATTCAAGTGCTTTTCTATAGGCTTTTTTAGATTGATATTTCCCAATTGCAAAGGCTTTTAATAATTCAAATTTAGCAATTAAATTAGAATCTTTAATTTCTGGTCCTAGTTCTATGATTTGAGAAACGACATCTGAAAACTTATCTTCTTTATAGATATAGTACAATTCTTTATAAATAGCATCTATCACAGAAATGGTTTCTGCATTTTCTTCTTTAGGTTTTCCTTGAAGAATTTCTGCGTATTTAGATTTTGGATACTCTTTAATAATTGACTCTTTTACTTGTATCGCTTTAGAACTTTGCAAGGTTGTATATAACTGAAACAACAAATACTTTGTGGGTAAAATCAATGTCTTATCTGGTTTTGAAACGAGTAAGCGTTCTAATCTAGAAATTGATAAGTCTACATCTTTAAACTGCTCTTTATACACAATTCCTGTTTGATACAATGCTTCATTTCTATGGTAGGTTAAAGAGTCAATATCTGCCTTTGTTTTTGGCATTGCATCTAAATATGTTTTTATATCATATTTAGGCATAGCAACAGCTGCATCTTTTTTTGTTGCATCGACAACAACAATAGCAGTTGTTGTTTGTTGCTTTTCTGAAATTCTCCAATTATCTTCCAAAGGTCTAGTTCCCCAAATTCTTTCAAATTCTGCTTTCCCAAAACTCAACGATTGCGGGTTGTAAAAATACCATTTCCCTTTTTTAGTGCTTTTCATTGATGAACCACCACTAAAAGAACTACCAAAAGAAATACTTTTTAATTGTTGTTGTGCTTTCTTTTCATCCGATTTTTTTAACTGATCAATATGATTTTGAAAGAATTTTTTTTGTTCTGAATACGGCAAATCAGCCAATCTTAAAACACTGTCGTTTGTTTTTAAAATCGTTTCGTATTTAGTAAGTGATGCCAGACTTTTATGCTTTCTTCTAATTTTACGAATTCTTTTATCTGTGCTGTTTTTAGTAATCTGAATTACACTATCATAATACGAACTCGCTTGCACAAATAAAGAATGATCAAAGGCAATATTTCCTAATTTTTCATAGGTATATGTTTTCTGTAATTTCTCTCCATTGGCAACGCTAAGAGATTTTCTAAAGTACGGCAATGCAGCATGTAAACTATCTCTTTTTTCTTCTAACAATCCTATTTGATAATACAAACCGTCTAAATACTTTCTATTCTCTCTGTCTTTAATTAGTTTTTGAAACTTCGTTATTAAAACAGTTACTAAAGAGTCTTTAGAAACAGATTTTGCTAAATCCATATGTGCTTGAATTCTAAATTTGTAAGGTGATTTTTTAAAGTCTATCAATTTTTGGAAGGCCAAAGCAGACGAATCTCTTTTGTTTTCTGAAGCATAAATCTGACCTAAAACAAACATATTTCTTGCCGCCTGAGCAACATTTACTTGTGTCTGCGTTGCCAATGTTAAATGTTTAATGGCGTTCTGAACACTATCTATCTTAACATAAGCCATGGCCAATGCTGTGTGTGCTTCTTCTTTAATTCGATCTTCTAAATCATCTGATTTCAAGACAATTTTTAAGGTTTCTATGGCAAACTTATCATTGTCTAATCGGATGTTTGTTTTTGCTCTCCAAATACGTGTTTCATTAATTAAATCTGCATACGGGTAATTAACAATCACATAATTGAAAGCTTCAATGGCAGGAATAAATCGCTGTGTATAATACCTAGATTTCCCCAACAACAAATACGCATCATCTATTTGACTATTGCGTTCTCTACCTCCAATATTCATGGAATGGAGTTGTATTGCTTTTACCGCTTTTTCTTCGGCTTTATCAAAAGTTGTGAGTACTATTTCGTCTTGCTCTGCTTTATCAAAAGTTGGGTTTCCAGCGAAACCAGCAACAGATGGTTTTAATTCTTCAAAGGTGATTGGCTCTAGTTGTAATTGCTCCCAAAAATTATCTTTATGCTTCTGATTAATTTCGTTTAATCCATCTTGAAAAGCGAGGTTACCATTGTACAAAATATTATACTTTGTGGTAACAGAATTATACGTTCTATTAAACCATTTATCTTTTCTTGTACTACAAGAAATCACCGTAGCAATAAGTAAAAGGAGTATTATTTTAGTGTGTTTTTTCATAAAACTGAAATCATATGCCAACAATTAATCAACATAAAAAGCTATTAGTAACAACCTTTTTAAGCTAAAAATATTGTGAATACATCCCAGCAAAAATAAGAATAAAATAAGAAAGCCCATAACGGGCTTTACTTATTCTATAAATGCATCTCTATTATACAGCGAAATGACTTTCTAATTCTTTTAATGTTTCTGTAGATGTTGCCATATCTTTTACAATTTTTCCTTTCTCTAAAACTACGATTCTTTCACAAACATCGGTTACATGACTTAAATCATGGCTCGAAACCAATACGGTAACCTCTTTATTTTGAGTTAAATCTTTTAAATACTTTTTCAATCTAATTTGTGTTGTTGGGTCTAAGTTTGCAAATGGCTCATCTAATATTACCACTTGAGGATTCCCTATTAACGCAGCTACAATACCTGCTTTTTTCTGGTTTCCTTTACTTAAATCTCTTAAGTATTTATTTTTTTCTAAAATTTCTCCATTAAAAAAATCTTCAAATTGTGCTATAAAACTAGTGACATCTGCTTTATTCATTCCGCGTAAATCTCCAATAAACTCAAAATATTCTTCTGGAGTTAAATACCCAATTAAAAAAGTTTCATCGATAAAAGATCCTGTAAAAGATTTCCATTTTTCACTTTGATTTACCACAACATCATGGTTGGTAATTTCCCCTGATGTGGGTCTTATTAAATCCAACAAAATATTAAAAAAGGTTGTTTTACCTGCGCCATTATTTCCTACCAATCCAAAACTTTGTCCTTTTGGAATCGTTAATTCTTCAATATTTAATACTTCTGCTGATCCGTATGTTTTTGTTATATTTTTTGAGTGTATCATGTTTTTGTGTCTTAAGTTGTGTTGATTATGCTTTTTGGTTGAATGCGCTAATTGCCGCGTATTTGTCTCTGATATACTTTTGAGTAATCAAATTCAAAAAATAGTTTTTAGAAACCAACCCGATAAATCCTAAAGTTGCTATTGCCATAAGTCCAGCATTTAATCCAAAGAAAAAATAAACCCCATAGAAAATACCAACTGGCACTAGCATCACAGGAATTATTATTATAAACTGTTTTGCACTTGTTCCTTGTGTGTTTCCAAATCCACTAGCATTTAAATCAATTTGTTTTCGGTTAAATGAACCTGCATATAATAAAACAAGTGTATTGCAACCAACATTAAATAAAGCTCCAGCGGCAATCATTAAATAAATATCCAATCCAAAATAAAGATAGGGTGTTGCCAATACAAATAAAATAGTTGTCATTATAGACATTAAAAACCACTTAGATTCTATGTATTTACGGTAACTTAAATTCTGGCTCATCAACATTTTATAATACGCACTTTCCCAAGCTGGAATGAATTGACCGTAGTTTAATACAAAACCTCCTGTTACAAAAAGTGATGCAAAAACCAACATTGCTGGCATTTTTTGATAGGTCTCTTGCGTGAAGAAAATCAATCCATACAACACAAATAAGAAAGACATTAAAAACACCGTTTTTGTTCTCTTATTTCTCCAAATTAATCTGATTTCATTTTTAATAAAGGGCGCCATTTCCCCAAATCTGTTCGCCCAAGATAAATCTACTGTATTTGCCTCTTTTACTTTTTCTTTTATCGCATCATCTAAGAACAATTGTCCTTTTAATACCTTAAAATTAACAATGTATAATATGATTAGTAAACCAAAAGGAACTACTACATATATTGGATTTGCGACCAAACCATCAAAAATTGATTGACTTAAAGTAGTCACATCATAAATACCGAAATATTGCAACCCTATGGTTCCTATTAAAACAGTTGCCAATCCCCAAAATGCAATGTTATTTTTGTTGATAATGAAATTGGTGAAATTTCCACATTGCGTTAACAAAATCATAGTCGCTAACCAACCTAATACTCCTGTTGTATCATAGTCTTGTGTAATAAGTACAACTGCAAAAGGAATGTAAAAGAATAGCGAAAAAATATTAAATGCAGAAAAAGTAGATTTCCCTAATACATAATGCACCAATTTTGTTTTTCTAATGGGTAAAATTAGTAGGGGTTTAATATCCATTACAGGTAATTTTTGCATTAAATATCGAAAGATTAAATCTCCAAAAACCGCAAATAATAAAAACGAATTTACCGTTTGTAAGGGGTCTGAATCTGGCATGGTTTTCTTTAAAATAAAAAAGCTTCCAATACCTAAAGCTAGAAATGACAGCATCATATATAGGGCAAAAAAGCCCATGATGATTTTTAG
>JAESTN010000381.1 GCA_016763595.1 Flavobacteriaceae bacterium
TTGTGTTGCGGTGTACTGGTCTGGTGTATCTTCGTATATAAAACTCGCTTCTAATTCGTGTTGAATGTGTGTGTCTGGACCAAATTTAAACCCTTTTTCGAGCCTCCTTTTTGCGTATAATTTAATTAAATTAAAGGCAATGTGTTTAACTCTTGCCTTGGTTTTTTGTTTGATTTTTTTCCAAGCTCCAGAGCCTAGTTTGTATACTTTTGGTGGTTTTCCATCTTTTCCACTAAACTTAGAAATCTTATGCAAAGAATGAATACTGATGTACAGAATATCACGATCACCATAAATTAACTTAATGGCCTCTTGCTTGTTTCCTTCCACATCAATTTTTTGCAATCCACCAAATTTCCCAATTCCGTGATCCATGTGTGTTACATAATCACCAATTTCTAAACTGGTCAATTCCTTTAATGTAATAGACTGTTTTTTTGCATAGCCGTTTTTTAATCTGAATTTATGATAGCGTTCAAATATTTGATGGTCTGTATAGCAAACAATTTTTTCATCAGCATCGATAAAGCCTTGATGTAAGGGGAAAACGATGGTTTCGTAGTTTACATCTTGTTCTACATCGTCAAAAATGTCATGAAAACGCTGTGCTTGTTTATCGTTTGCGCAAAAAATATAATTCGAATACCCTTGCTTAGAATAGTTGTTGAGGTTTTTTATTAAAAGGTCAAACTGTTTATTAAAAGAGGGTTGTGGATTTATTTTGTAGGTAATATTACTTTTTGTTTGCGCTTTTTCTGGCTGATTGATAGAAACCAGTGTGAAATCTTGTAATTGTTGATTGATAAACGCACCATCACAGAATAACTCTGAAGGTTTAGAATGATTGATTTCTTTAGATAAATCACCAAAAGCATCAATTGCTTTTGTGAAGAATTTATCAAGTTTGCCAATTAATAAATCAATGTTTTGAGTGAAAATAATGGTTTTTGAAGGAATGTATTTTAGAAAGCTCTCTCTGTTTTCTTGCAAAGATTTGTTTTCTACATTTGGCATGATGCTCACCTTGTTTAGCTTTTCTTTGGAGAGCTGTGTTTCTACATCAAAAGTTCTGATGCTATCTATTTCATCACCAAAAAACTCAATTCTATAAGGCTCGTTATTTGAGAAAGAAAAGACATCTATAATTCCACCTCTAACAGAAAACTCACCAGGTTCAGTTACAAAGTCTACACGATTAAAATTGTACTCGAATAAAATTTCGTTTACAAAATCGAGTGATAAATTATCAGACAAACTAACCTTTAATGTATTCTTTTCTAATTCTTTTTTGGTAACAACTTTTTCAAACAAGGCATCAGGATAGGTAACAATAACCGCGGGTTTTTTTCTAGAATTAATTCTATTTAAAACTTCAGAACGCAACAATACATTGGCATTGTCTATTTCGTCAATTTGATAGGGCCTTCTGTAAGAACCAGGGTAAAAAAGCACATTTTTATCGCCTAGTAGTTGTTCTAAATCGTTTAAATAATAGGCCGCTTCTTCCTTGTCATTAAAGATCAATAAATACGGTTTTTCTATTTCTTTAAAAGTTTCTGAAATGACGAAAGACAACGACGATCCTACCAAATTCGTTATTTGAAAATGGTTTTTATCATGTTGTAATTCGGTTAAAATCTGCTTTGTGAAGGCAGATTTTTTGTAGTGATTTACAATAGTCTGTTTACTCAATGGTACTAAATTTGAGCAAATGTACTATTAAGTCTTGATAAAAAAAACACATAAAATGTTGAGTTTTAAAAAAATACAATAACTTTAGTAAATAATAGTTATTAGTTAAAAGAGAAACATAAAATATGCTAAAGGCTCAAAAAGTATTTTTAATTTTCCTGTTTATTGGGTTTCAGTTAGTTGCGCAAAACAAAGAAAACAGATGGGTTGTTGGAGCAAGTGTTGGAATGGTAAAATTCAGTTCTGAAGATTCTAAAGTTGTTGGAGATCAATTTATCTTTCAAATTCCTAAATTAAATGCATCTAGATATTTTTCTAATGGACTAACAGTTGATGCTGGTTTTTCCATTAGTGCTATTAATAGAATTTCTGGGATGTTTACTAATTCCCTGGATTATTTGTCAATTGATGTAGGTGCAAAGTATGATTTTGGAAAGGCAAATGAGAACTTAGTCCCTTATTTGTATGGTGGTGCTAGTTTTATTAGTGCAAATAGCGAAATGACCCCAACGCTAAATTTTGGTGGTGGTGCAACATTTTGGTTAAACGCTAGATATGGTGTAAACCTCCAATTGTTATATAAATCTGTGAAGACAACTACGGTAAGTATGCGCTCTCATACCTATTTTTCTGTGGGTGTTGTGTATAGCTTAAATTTAAGAACCTTGGTTCCAAGGTTGTGGAGCCATAATTGATCATTCAAAATTCTTCCTGTTTTTTATAATATAAGATTACTCTCTAGAAATCTTGTGACAACTTTTAGCCACTTCGTGCTAATTTTTCCCGCTTTCATTCCATTTTTTGAATAGTACAAACCTTTCGTTTTTTCTTTGTATAGAATTGCTTGCTTAAATAAGTTAGCAATTCTATACAAACCAATTCTAGATTTTAAAAAAAAGGCGGAATCCGAAAAGCCAACGAGTAGGAGAAATAGTAATTAAAAACAATTTATTATGAGTACATTAAAAAGTATTATCGAGATGGATATTGTTGAGGAGATTATTGAGGATATTGAAGGTATTAACACTGTTAGAAATATGAGGCCAAATGGTTTTGATACATTAATACGCTTAGAGGAGGGTCTCATTGAAACAATGCCTGAAGGAACACTTGAGTCTTCTGCGCTAGAATATATTTTTAAGGGATTTTCAAACAGAGTTAACCTTATACCTCCTTTAGTCTTGGCTAAATCCACGAATATAGGAGAGGTAAGTATCTTTGAATTTCGAGGATGTTTTTCTGTTCGTTCATCAAACAGGGTGGCTCTTAAACAAGGATTTAAAATTTACATGAAAAACTCTTGGGAAGGAACTGATTTTACACCTGAATTTTTAATGGATTTTAATTGTGCTGAAGGAACTAATAATGATCCTTTTATAACATATCAAGTTAATTTCAAACTATGTTTTGAAGTTGCTCCAAAAAGAATCACGACATATGTCTGGAATCAAGACCCCGAAGGGTCAAGAGGTACTGAAACTACTGTACAAGAAGACGATGATTAGTGGTTGTAAAGAGTTTTAAAAAAACCGGTATTTATACTGGTTTTTTTGTTAAGATTTAAATAGTAATTTATGCGGCTAATTGTATTTAAATGTATAGAAAGATTGCTATTCTTATTTTTTTTCTAATCTCTTGTATAACCCTTGCTCAAAAGAATAATAAATTAAGTGTTTTTTTTAAAGCTGTAGAATTAAAAAGTACTGATTTAAAGTTTGTAGAAAACCTTGGTGAAGCTAGGTTGTTTTTCTTACAAAAGCAATGGGATTCTACACTGATTCATGCTGCAAACCAAATCAATAAACAGGTGTTGGATGAAAGGGAAAACAACTATGCTCATTTTTTTAAAGCGTATAGTTTATATAAGAAAAAGTTATTTGAACAGGCGAATAAAGAGTTTGATAAGGTTTCAGAAACATTTGATTTTTACGAGAGAGTTTTTCTTTACAAGGGAAAAATAAAATTAGAGCAAAGAAAATTTAAGCAAGCTATTCTTAGCTATAGGAATGCACTTGGGGTTATAGAAAAGGATGCTATGGTTGGAGTCAGAAAAGCTACCATAGAGAATAACATAGGGCTTTGCTATTTGCATTTAAAACAATTTGAAAAGGCTGATACATATTTGTCAAAAAGTATTGAAGGGCTTGAGAAGAAAGGAGATGCGGTTAAACTAATAAGCTCTTATGGGAATATCGCGACGATGTATTATGATCAACTATTAGATGAGAAAGCAATTCCGTATTTTAAGAAAGCCTATGAGCTATCTAAACAGTCTAAAAGTTTTGTGCATAAAAGAAAAACAGCTAAAAACATGGCTGTAGTAGAAGAGAATCGGAAAGATTTTGTCAAGGCTTTGGGTTACAGAAAAGAATATGAACGATGGAATGATTCGTTAAATAATCAAAACCGTATTTATGAAACGGCTCAATTAGAAAAGAAATTGGCAGTTGAGCAAAAACAAAAGCAAGTCATTGTATTACAGACTGAGAATAAAGTAAAAGAGGAGCAAAA
>JAESTN010000382.1 GCA_016763595.1 Flavobacteriaceae bacterium
ATAACTTATAATTGGTTCTTGCCCTAAACTTTCCAATCTAAAAATACCAAAATAATAAATCAAACCAATTAATATTTGAGTAATTATTGCTGCATTAAAAACAGCTTTACCATTGACCTTTTTAAATAAAAATGCGAGTACAAAAATCCCCAATACATTTCCATAGAAAATAGATCCTATAATATTTACCAATTCAATTAAACTTTCGAATATATTAGCCACACATGCCACTGAAATTGCGAGAATCCCCCAAGCCAATGTAAACCACTTAGATGCTTTTACGTAATGTGCATCACTTTTTTCTCTTTTAACATTCCGTTTGTACAAATCTATTACCGTTGTTGATGCCAAGGCATTTAATTCTGAAGCCGTTGATGACATTGCTGCGGATAAAATTACCGCTAGTAACAATCCTATTAACCCTCTAGGTAAGTTGTTTAAGATAAAATGGATAAAGACATAATCTTTATCATTGGTTTCTACAGAATCATCTGCTTTTCTAATGATGGTTTTTGCTTTCTCTTTAAGATCAACACTTTGTAATTCCAGTGCTTTTATTTTTGCTTTGTCACTTTCTTGAACTCCATTTACAACCAGTGTTTTTTTATCGGCCTCCAATTGTCTGTATTGATTTTCTAATGCCTTATACTCATTTGCATATTCTGAATTCAGCACAGCTTCTGTTGCTTTCGGATTAAAATTTAGTGGTGCCGCATTAAACTGATAAAAAACAAACACCATAACACCAACTAACAGAATAAAAAACTGCATGGGTACTTTTAATAATCCATTAAACAACAATCCAAGTTGGCTTTCTCTTACAGATTTCCCAGACAAATAGCGTTGTACCTGACTTTGGTCTGTCCCAAAATAAGACAACATTAAAAATGTTCCACCAAGAAATCCTGTCCAAATAGTATATCGATTGCTTAAATCAAACGAAAAATCAAGGACTTGCATTTTACCACTTGCACCAGCAATGTCTAATGCTTTGGTAAATGAAATGTCTTGTGGTAGTTTAGAAACAATCATAAAAAATGCCACCAACATTCCGACAAAAATGATTACCATTTGTTGTTTCTGCGTTACATTCACTGCTTTGGTTCCACCAGTTACTGTATAAATAATCACCAATACTCCGATAATAATATTTAAGGAAACCAAGTCCCAACCTAAGACCGCTGATAAAATAATTGCAGGCGCAAAAATGGTAATTCCGGCAGCCAATCCACGTTGTACTAAAAATAAAATAGCCGCTAAGGTTCTTGTTTTTAAATCAAAACGACCTTCTAAATATTCATAGGCGGTATATACTTTTAGTCTGTGGTAAATTGGTATAAATACCAAACAAATAATTACCATGGCTATTGGCAATCCAAAGTAGAATTGCACAAACCCCATTCCGCTATGAAATGCCAATCCTGGTGTTGATAAAAATGTAATTGCACTTGCTTGGGTTGCCATTACAGACAAACCAATGGTCCACCATTTTGAGTCATTCCCTCCTTTGATATAATCTTGTACACTTGTGTTTTTCCTTGTTTTATACGCCCCAAAAATCACAATAAATGATAACGTAGCAGAGAGTACTATCCAATCTAATAATTCCATAATGTGAAGTGCTTAATTTGAGAAATAGGTTGTGATAAAATAAAATAAAATGATATACACAACATTTAGAATCAGTACTAAGCTGTATATTTTTTTCCAAGGACGTTTTTCAAGTTCCATAATGACTATTCTTTAATTTCTTGTTGAATTTTTATAGTTTCTTTTCCAATAGACAACATATTTGCAAAGAGTTTATAGGCTCCAGAAACACCCGCTGGTAATTCTCTAAAAAAGCTTAAACCTGTATACATATAATATCCTTCACCATATTTTGCTACCAGTAGGCTTCCTTCTTTTGCCGTTTCTCCTTTATCATTCATAGACAAAATTGGTGTAAACTCTTTTCCCCATGTATTTGGAAAATACAACCCTCTTTCTTGTACCCAGCCTTCAAAATCTGAAGACTCAATTTTGTTAGGAAAGTTTAGTAATGAATGGTTTTTTGCGATGACAGTTACTTTAGCTGTTTCATCTGTCACTCGATCTCTAGACACATTTAATTCATAGGGAGCTCCAACATCAATTCCTCTTCTACCACTTGTGTTGTATTGCACAATCATATTACCACCTTTCTCTACATAGTCTAGCAAGAATTTTTGCTTGAATTTTAAAGCATCAACTGTATTATATGCTCTAATCCCAAGGACAACAGCATCAAATTTATGCAAATTCTCATTGTTAATTTCGGCTGGGTCAATAACCAACACATTGTAACCAATTTGACGTAAACTTTCTGGAATTACATCTCCTGCACCAGAAATATAGCCAATGTAATTTCCATTTTTCTCAATATCTAATCGTACAACTTTTGCTTCGGAATCTAATAATACTGATTGCTTTGGAATGTGATTGTAATTGATTTCTACCAATTCTTTTTGGTGTTTTTTTCCGTTTATTGTAGCAAAACTTTTTAGGATTCCTTCCGACTGTCCATTTGGTGGAGTTACCATAAAATCAACTGTTAGATTGTCTCCTTTTTGGGCTATAGAAAACGGAATTTCTTTTGGTGAAATAGTCCAATTATGTGGAGCATCCAATCCTACATTTCCTTTAATATTGTTCTCTCCAGCTCTAATAACTACTTGAACTTTTTGAGGCTTTCCATCAGAAAAAATGAGTACTTTATTTGCCAATTTCGTAGTTACTTCAGGTAATATTTCAAACGGTTCGTAAATCTCTCCTTTGTCTCTTTTTGAATATCGATACACCACATTTTTAGTAAATGAAATGTTGTGTTCCCACATATTTAAATGAAATGTAATTTGCAAAGGTCTATTAGACTCTGGTTTTCCAATTTGCAATTGATTGGTTACATCATACATTCCTAAGGACCACTTATTTTTTAACCAATATGGATCTGAATATGCCTTGTTTTTTAACTGAATGGTATCGATTAGGTTTAACTTAACATTATTTTCTAATTGCTTTTCTGGTGATTTAACAATGGTAACTCCATTTTTTTGATAGCTGTAACTATCAAAAAACGTGGTAAGAGTACTTCTATTCAATACTTCCATACGGATTTCTACTTGTCCATTTGGCGTTGTTGATGAGCTGGTTGCAGAAACTTCTAAATACAAACCTGCAGCTGCTTCTATAATTTCTTTGATTTGCTTTAGCTTAATTGCTTTCCAATGAGTATCTGTTAACAAATTGATTTTATCATAAGCTTTTAATAATGCTGGCAAATGGGTTGCTGGGTTTGAAAAGGCAAAATTCTTTTCTATTTCATATAGAATATCTCCAATTTCTCCTCCC
>JAESTN010000383.1 GCA_016763595.1 Flavobacteriaceae bacterium
GTGTAACGTTGAAAACAAATAATTATTTTATATATTTAAACATTATTCGTGTATATGAAAAAACTTTACATTTTAATTTTTGTTTTTTGCACTTGTTTTGTTTCGTTGTCTAGTGGGCAATCTAACAAAATAAAAGCGAACAATATTGTTAAGTTTTCTGCTTTTCCAAATCCAGTAAGTCAAGGGAAGTTAACCATAACCACGTTTAATACGAAAGAAAAAGAAGTAACTATATATAATGTTTTAGGAAAAAGAGTTTTTGCTCAGAAATTTTCTTCAAATATGAAACAATTAGATGTGTCTCATATCAACTCTGGAATCTATATTATGAAAATAATTGAAGGAGACAAAGTGGCTACCAAAAAATTAATAATCAAATAATTTACAAAGCTCTCAACTTTTAAAGCTCCGATGTTTTCGGAGCTTTTTTTATTTTTAGTAACTTCACTGTAAAATTTACTGCTATGAATTTACACATTAACCTAGAAAACATCTTGTTTCTTGATATAGAAACCGTGCCAGAGAATCAAAATTGGAATGAAGTTTCAGCAAATACACAAAAACTTTTTGAGCAAAAAACGGCCTATCAGCGTCACCAAGAAACAACCGTTGAAGAGTTTTATGAGCGGGCAGGAATTTGGGCTGAATTTGGGAAAATAGTTTGTATTTCTGTTGGGTATTTTACAGCTGATAAAACAGAAAAGCAATTAAGAATTAAATCTTTTTATGGGGATGATGAAAAAGTGTTGTTGGAAGAGTTTAAAGAGCTGTTAGATACTCATTTTAATAAAAAAGAACAGGTGTTATGCGCACATAATGGAAAAGAATTTGATTTTCCATATATCGCAAGAAGAATGATTGTACATCAGATAGAGTTGCCAAAAAAATTAAATCTATTTGGAAAAAAACCATGGGAAATTCCACATTTAGACACGATGGAATTGTGGAAGTTTGGAGATTACAAACATTATTCTTCACTAAAGTTATTGACCTCAATTCTGGGAATTCCTTCTCCAAAAGACGATATTAACGGGAGTGAGGTCGCTGCTGTATATTATGAAGAAAAAAACTTAGAGAGGATTGTTCTGTACTGCGAAAAAGACACGGTTGCTATTGCACAATTAGTCCTTCGTTTTAATAACGAAAGCTTGCTCAAAGACCACCAAATAGTGAAAGCGTAGTTTTATCCTTCTAACTTCATAGAAAGTTCGAACCAACGTTCTTCTTTTTGATCTAAATCAGAGATTATCTTCTGTAATTCTATAGAGGCATCATTAATTTTTTCTGGAGAAATTTCACCCTTAGAAAATTGAGATTCAATTTGTTCTTTTTTCTTTTGAAGTTTTGAAATATCAGATTCTAATGCCCCAAATTCTCTGTTTTCATTAAAGCTTAATTTCCCTTTTGGAGTAGCTTTTACACGTGTATTTTCTTTTTTAATTGGTTGGGCTGACTCTTTCGGTTTAGAGTCTTCATATGCTCTAAAGTCAGAATAATTCCCAGGGAAGTTCTCAATAACTCCGTCTCCTCTAAACACAAAAAGAGAGTCCATTATTTTATCCATAAAATACCTATCGTGAGAAACAACTAATAAATTACCTGGGAAATCTAATAAGAAATTTTCTAATACATTTAAGGTAACAACATCTAAATCGTTTGTAGGTTCATCCATAATTAAAAAGTTAGGATTCTGAATTAAAACGGCACATAAATACAAACGTTTTTGTTCCCCACCACTTAATTTTTCGACATAATCATATTGTTTTTTCCGATCAAATAAAAACCGTTCTAATAATTGTCCGGCAGTAATTTTTCTTCCTTTGGTTAGCGGAATATACTCCCCAAATTCTTTAATTACTTCTATTACTTTTTGACCTTTTTTAATTACAATTCCGCTTTGTGTGTAATATCCAAATTTTACAGTTTCACCTAAAACTACTTTACCACCATCTACAGGGATTTTTTGTGTAATAATATTTAAAAAGGATGATTTTCCTGTTCCGTTTTTACCAATAATACCAATTCGTTCTCCACGTTTAAAAACGTATTCAAATCCATCTAAGATTAACGTATTATCAAAAGATTTTTTGACCTTATGTAGCTCAAGAATTTTACTTCCTAAGCGCGTCATATTGATTTCTAATTGAACTTCGTGGTCTTGTCTTCTTTTGTGTGCTTTCTCTTTGATTTCGTAAAAATCTTCGATTCTAGATTTCGACTTTGTAGTTCGTGCTTTTGGTTGACGACGCATCCAATCTAGCTCTTTATTATATAGGTTTTTTGCTTTATCTACGGTGATTTGTTCTACAGCAATACGTTCTTCTTTTTTTTCTAAATAGTACGAATAATTTCCTTTGTAACGATATAATTTACCGTGATCTAATTCTACAATTTCATTACAAACACGTTCTAAAAAATAACGATCGTGTGTGACCATAAAAAGCGTGATTTTTTCTTTTGAAAAGTAACTCTCTAACCACTCAATCATTTCTAAATCTAAATGATTGGTAGGCTCATCTAAAATTAATAAATCTGGTTTGTTAATCAAAACGGTAGCTAAAGCTAAACGCTTTTTTTGTCCACCAGAAAGCTCAGAGACCTTTTGATCTAAGTCGTTAAATTTTAATTTTGATAAAATCTGTTTGTATTGCGTTTCAAAATCCCAAGCGTTATGTTGCTCCATGAGTTCAAAAGCAATTTGATATGCATCCGTATTTTCAGGATTATTAAGTGCCTCATTGTATTTTGCAATAACTTCAATCGATTTATTTTCTGAAGAAAAGATGGTCTCTTCAATAGATAAAGCTGGATCTAAACTTTCGTTTTGCGCTAAATAAGAAATTTGAATTCCTTTTCTACTAACAACTTGTCCAGTATCAGGAACGTCTAAGCCAGCAATGATGTTTAGAATAGAGGTTTTACCACTACCATTTTTTGCAACAAATGCTACTTTTTGTTCTTTATTAATTCCGAATGAAATATCCTCAAAAAGGACTTTATCGCCATACGATTTTGAGATATTCTCTACTGATAAGTAATTCACTTCTTAAATTTTGAGCAAAGTAACTAAAAAAACCCGAGCTAATGCCCGGGTTTTAAATATAAACATGTAATTAATATTTGATAAATCGTTCTATAAAAGTTTCTTCATCATCAGAGAGTTCTATAAAATAGGTGCCTTTTTCTAAAAAGCGAATATCAATCGTGTTTTTATGTATGACCCCTTTAGAAACAACTTGCCCGAGTATATTAACAATGCGATAATCTGGTTTTAGATTATAGCTTGAATTTATATTAAGTATATCTCTTGCAGGTGTTGGATACACTATTGCGTCTCCTATATTTGCACCTGTTGAACGCTGAGAAGTAGTATTATTTCGATAAAGTTCAACAGTATTGTTCGCAATACTTGAGCTTCCTGCAACACCAGTAATGGTTACCTGATCAATATATATCTGATCATTATTCCCAGAGGCATCATTTTGAAACCTAAATCCAGAGTTCACTGCAAAATTATATTGTGATGCTTCTAAAACAATTGTAGCTTGGTAATACGTATTGTTGTTGATTCCAGAGCCTCTTACCCAAGTTCCCACGGTTGTCCAAGAACTTCCGTTATAAAAACGAAGCCAAAAATCTTCATTTGTTTCCATGCTATATACATAGAAGTAA
>JAESTN010000384.1 GCA_016763595.1 Flavobacteriaceae bacterium
AATATTTTTAAGTATTAAATTCCGAACTTCATCACTTGTATTATCTGCGGTAGTAGAAAAAGTTATTTTATCATTCAACTCTTTATATACATTTTGTCCAATAAACTCAATTTCATATGCTCTTCCTCCACTTCCGTTTCGTTGGTTTCTGAAAAACAGATGTACATCTGCAAAGTTCTGATCTCTAACAAATTCAGCATATTCTAAATTTTGTTTGACATAAGTTACATCGCAAAAGTTACAGGTAATAAACAGGTTTAATTTGGTTTCTTTTTTTTGAGAAAACAGCAGGTTTTGAGACAATAGCAATACTGCTATTAGTAGTGTAGTTCTTTTCATTTAGCTTTTTTTTAGTTCTTTTGAGGGTAAACTACAAAAACTATACCTAAAAAAAACCAAAAGAATGTCAAAAAAATGTTAAAAAGAAAATCACATAGGAAACATACTGAACTTCAGCTAGTTTGCTACCTCGTTGATGAATTTAATTCTCATAAGTCTAAGTTCTTCTTCGTCATAATCTCCATCAAACTCATCTAAAGCTTCCTGAATTTTATCCGTTTTGGCCTCCATAAAGTAATCGAAAATTTCTTCTTGCTGATCCTCATCTAATACATCGTCTAAAGAATAATTGATGTTTAATTTGGTTCCAGAAAATATGATCGCTTCCATCTCTTTTATCAATTCTTCCATTACCAATCCTTTAGATTGCGCAATATCCATTAAAGGTAATTTTCTATCCGTATTCTGAATGATGTATAGTTTTAATCCAGAGTTAACTCCGGTACTTTTAACAACCAAGTCATCAGGTCTCAAAATATCATTTTCCTTAACGTATGCATCTATTAGTGTAATAAATCCTTTACCATACTTACGAGCCTTCCCTTCTCCAACACCATGTACATTAGATAAATCTTCTAAGGTAATTGGATATTTTAATGCCATATCCTCTAAAGATGGGTCTTGAAAAACGGCAAAAGGTGGAACCCCCAATTTCTTAGCAATACTTTTACGAAGGTCTTTTAATAAAGCCATTAGTTTATCATCAACTCCTCCTGCATTACCTCTTGCATTGGTTATTATCGAAGAATCATTTTCTGTATCATAGACATGATCTTCGGTCATCATAAATGAGGTAGCATTGTCAATATATTTCAATCCTAATGGTGTTAGTTTGATAACTCCATATTGTTCAATTTCTTTTCTTAAAAATCCAGCAACCAATACTTGCCTTAATAAAGCCATCCAATACATGTCACTTCTCTCTTTACCAATACCAAAGAATGGTCTGCTTGGTGTTTTATGAGAATTTAACATGGCATTTTCTTTACCAATAATGGTACTTACGATGTCTTTAGACTTGTATTTTTCTTTTGTATCTCTAACGATAGATAATAGCTTAACAACTTCAGCTTTAGCTTCGTGTTTTTTCTTTGGGTTTTTAGTGTTGTCATCTAGCTCCGCTCCTAGCCCATTTATTTCATCAAATTCTTCTCCAAAATAATGCAGTAGGTACTTACGCCTATTCATTGAAGTTTCTGCATATCCAACCACTTCTTGTAACAACGCATGCCCAATTTCTTGTTCAGCTACAGGCTTACTAGCCATAAATTTCTCTAACTTCTCAATATCTTTATATGCATAAAAAGCCAAGCAGTATCCTTCTCCTCCGTCTCGTCCTGCTCTACCAGTTTCTTGGTAGTAGCTTTCTAAACTTTTTGGAATATCATGATGAATTACAAAACGAACATCTGGCTTGTCAATTCCCATTCCAAATGCAATAGTTGCAACAACCACATCACAATCTTCCATCAAAAACATATCTTGATGTTTCACCCTGGTTTTTGCATCTAATCCTGCATGGTATGGCACTGCTTTGATTCCGTTTACTTGTAAAACTTGCGCAATTTCTGAAACCTTTTTTCTACTTAAACAGTAGATAATTCCAGATTTCCCAATTCGTTGTTTTACAAAACGGATGATATCTTTCTCAACATCTTTTGTCTTAGGTCTAACTTCATAAAACAAGTTTTCTCTATTAAATGATGCCTTAAAAGTTTTCGCATTAGTAATCCCTAAGGTTTTTAAAATATCTTCTTGAACTTTTTCTGTTGCGGTAGCTGTTAAGCCTATTACAGGAACATTATCAATTTCTTTAATAATGGTTCTTAAGTTTCTGTATTCTGGTCTAAAATCATGCCCCCATTCAGAAATACAATGAGCTTCATCAATAGCTACAAAAGAAATCTTTTGAGCTCTTAAAAAAGTCACATACTCTTCCTTTATTAAGGATTCTGGGGCAACATATAATAATTTTGTAATTCCGCTCTCAATATCACTTTTAACCTGAGCAACATCCGATTTATTTAAAGAGGAGTTTAAGACATGTGCAATCCCTCTATGTTCAGAAATACCTCTAATGGCATCTACTTGGTTTTTCATTAGCGCAATTAATGGAGAAACAACAATAGCTGTACCTTCATTCATTAATGCTGGTAACTGATAGCATAACGACTTCCCTCCTCCTGTTGGCATAATTACAAAAGTATCTTGTTTATTTAGAATACTTTTAATAACCTCTTCTTGTAATCCTTTGAATTTATTAAATCCGAAAAACTTCTTTAAAGGGCCATGTAAATCAATTTCTTCATTCATGATTATCAATCAATCAACTATTTTATTATTGTTAACTTAAAAACCAAATTTTTGGTTTGGGTCTATCATTATTTGTAGTAGATTTGTAACACCATATAGAAAGTGTTATCTACAATAAATTAAAGATATAACTTTTTTTTATACTACTAAAATTATAAAACCTTGAAAGATTTTAACTCCATAATTTCAACTGCAAAAGAGACCATCTTATTAGAGAGTAGCGCTATCGCTAATTTAGCAAATTTAATTGATGAAAATTTCGAAAATTCAATTAAATATATTTTAAATTCTAAAGGACGTATTGTTGTTACAGGGATAGGAAAAAGTGCTAACATCGCAACAAAAATTGTTGCAACCTTTAATTCTACTGGTTCTCCAGCGATATTCATGCATGCTGCGGATGCGATTCATGGTGACTTAGGAACCATACAAAATAATGATGTCGTTATCTGTATTTCTAAAAGCGGTAACACGCCAGAAATCAAAGTTTTAGTTCCGTTAATTCAAAATTACGGAAATAAAATTATCGCAATTACTGGAAATGCAGACTCGTATTTAGGTACAAATGCAGACTTTACTTTAAATACTTTTGTAGAAAAAGAAGCATGTCCAAATAACCTTGCACCAACAACAAGTACAACCGCTCAATTGGTTATGGGCGATGCACTAGCTGTCTGTTTATTAAAATTAAAAGGATTTAGTAGTAATGATTTTGCAAAATATCATCCTGGTGGTGCTTTAGGGAAACGTTTATATTTACGTGTTTCTGACTTAATTGCAAATAACGAATCACCACAAGTAAAAAGAAATAGTAGTATTTCTGAAGTCATTGTTGAAATTAGTGAAAAACGTTTAGGCGTAACTTCTGTAATGGATAATAAAGATATTGTTGGAATAATTACTGACGGTGACATCAGAAGAATGCTAAGTAAAACTAGTGATATTGCTTCTTTAACGGCAAATGATATTATGTCTACAGACCCTAAGACGATTTCCGATGATGCTATGGCAATTGATGCCTTAGAAGCGATGGAGAAAAATGATATTACACAAATACTAGTAACGAATTCACATAATCAATATTTAGGGGTAGTACATTTACATGATTTAATCAAAGAAGGAATTTTTTAAGTATGAGTGAACAACCAAAAGAAATGTCTTTCTTAGGACATTTAGAAGAATTACGCTGGCATTTAGTAAGAAGTACAGCTGTTGTTTTTACAATAGCAATTGTATTATTTGTCTTTAGAGAAACCATTTACAATAACTTTATAATTGCGCATACACATTCAGATTTTGTTACGTACGAGTTCTTTTGTAAAGTATTTGGTAGCATCGGAATGGAAAGTAGTTTTTGTGATGTTCAAATTCCAAGTAAACTCCAAGCCCTATCATTAACACAACAATTGATGAGCTCTCTTTGGGTTTCATTAATATTAGGTTTTATATTGGCTTTCCCATATTTATTATGGGAAATGTGGCGTTTTATTGCTCCTGGATTACACAAAAGGGAAAAAAACAAATCGAAAGGGTTTCTTTTTATAGCTTCTCTTTTATTTTTTGTAGGTATTGCTTTTAGCTACTACGTAATTATGCCAATGTCAGTATCTTTTTTCTACGGATATCAAATTAGCGAAAACATTGTAAACAACTTTACTTTAGACTCATATATAAGTTTATTTACAAATACAATGCTTGGTATTTCTTTGGTTTTTGAATTGCCTGTAGTAATCTATTTTTTAACAAAATTAGGATTAGTTACTCCTTCATTCCTGAAAAAATACAGAAAACATGCATTGGTGTTAGTGTTAATTTTATCGGCAATTATAACACCGCCAGATGTAGCAAGTCAAGTAATTGTTTCAATACCTATATTAATTTTATACGAAATCAGTATTCATATTTCTAGATTTGTAATAAAAAAGCAAGAGAAAAATGCCAAATAAAGTCCAAGAATTTAATGACTATCGTCAAAAGATGAACGATAAACTCTTAAGCACTGATAACAAAGTTATTAAGAGAATCTTTAATTTAGATACCAACGCTTTTAAAGAAGGTCATTTGCCTGTGAAAACGAAAGAGTTATTAGGTTTAGTCGCATCTACTGTTTTACGTTGTGATGATTGTATTCAATATCATTTAGAGTCTGCATACAAAAATGGGGTTTCAAAAGAAGAGATAATGGAAACGATGTCAATTGCAACTCTCGTTGGTGGTACAATTGTAATTCCACATTTGCGTAAAGCGTATGAATATTGGGAACTATTAGAGCAAAACGATTTATAATTAAATTAAGAGTTCACTAATTCTCATTTCCTATATTTGACATATGATTTTAAGAGCAGATAATATTCAAAAAATTTATGGTGGCCGCAAGGTTGTACAAGGAATTTCTTTAGAAGTTTCTCAAGGAGAGATTGTGGGTTTATTAGGTCCAAATGGAGCTGGAAAAACGACTTCTTTTTATATGATTGTTGGGATGATTAAACCTAACGGAGGTCATATTTACTTAGACGATCAAGAGATTACCAAAGACCCTATGTACAAACGTGCTCAAAAAGGAATTGGATATCTAGCACAAGAAGCTTCTGTTTTTAGAAAATTATCTGTAGAACAGAATATTATGTCTGTTCTAGAATTTACGGATAGAACAAAAAAAGAACGAAAAGAAAAATTAGAATCTTTAATAGAAGAATTTAGTTTGGGACATGTTCGTAAAAATAAAGGTGAATTATTATCTGGTGGAGAACGTAGAAGGACAGAAATTGCGCGTTGTTTAGCTTCTGACCCTAAGTTTATTTTATTGGATGAACCTTTTGCCGGAGTAGATCCAATTGCTGTTGAAGACATTCAAAAAATTGTATCTCAGCTTAAGAATAGAAATATTGGCATTCTAATTACCGATCATGATGTACAAGCTACTTTGGCTATTACTGATAAAACTTATTTAATGTACAATGGTAGTATTCTTAAAGAAGGGACTCCAGAAGAATTAGCTGAAGATGAAACGGTTCGGAAAGTATATTTAGGAAAAGACTTCGAATTGAAAAAGAGAAAATTCTAGCATCACAGATGCATTAGGGTTTTTAAAACCAATTGTCATTTCGAAATGAGTTTTTTCAGATGCTTCTGAAACCTCATGAATTGCCTTTCAAAACGTAAGGGTTTTACTGATACTTCTACTTGAGTCACATTCTTAAATAAAATAGCATTACTAGAGCAGTTAAGAACAACCTAAGTCCTTTTTGAACTCAAGTTATTTCCAACAGATAAAGCTACGTACAAGATTATTATTGCAGGAATAGCAATTACTTCTAAAGTAAATAAAATCACTATAGAAAGTCCTAAAAAGACATACTTTAATACATTTTCTTTAACTCCAAATGTTTTAAACTTTAATGAGAATAACGGAATCTCTGCATTCAT
>JAESTN010000385.1 GCA_016763595.1 Flavobacteriaceae bacterium
AAATGATTTTACACTGCAAAACTATTGATGTTTCGAAGCATACTAAAACGAAAAGTAGTGAACTGTTAGATCTGTGTATTGAAGTGCATAAAAAAAGCTTCAACATAAAATGCTGAAGCTTTTTAAAAAATGTTTATAAGAACTTTTAAATATTGAAAACGTTTTTAATTTTGTTATAATCGATAAAATACACAAACTTTAAAGAGAATGTATGTAATGCAGGTTGATTAAATAAATCATCTAAATTATTAACGAAATCTAAATCAGACCTGTCATTGGCATTAAAAATAGAGTTTCTGTAAAAAGCGATTAACTGACTTCCTGGAGCAAATTGCCATAAATAGTTTACATCCAAGTTCCAGCTATTATAATTCACGTCATGATCTCCTGTATAAGAATGATCATCTAAAGTTCCTTCAGCATTTAAGTTGTAGAACTGATTTTTATATGTTACAGTTTGCCAGTAGTGTCTAAAAGAGAGAGATAAAGAAGATTTTGTGCTAAAACTATATTTACTGGTTAAACTGTTTTCGTATGAATCAGATTTTCTTTTTCCCATAATAATATCATTATTATCATCATTTACATATCCGATAGCATTTTTATTTGTGTTGAATCTAAATCTATATACTAAAGACATTTTATTGCTAAAACGATATCTTGGACCAAATTCAAAACCAACTCTTGTTTGATCAGTTCCAAAAACTTTTCTGTAGTCTCCTTTTAAATCAAATGCAAACTTCTTTCTAAAATCAGTAGAAATGAATCCATCAAACGCTATTTCAGAATTTCTTTCTAGATAGCGTTGTTCAGAAATGGCTCTTCTTGGTTCAAAGAAATCTTTTTGCTTTCCGAGTTTTCCTTTTACATTAAATCCAAAAGAAAAACGCTTTTTTGTATTTGCAAAAAAACCTAACCTATAAAAGTTACCCGTGTAAACTCCCGGAGTGTGTAAAAAACTATTAAACATTCTAAAGTTGACTCTAAAATCGTTAAAATTTCCAACGGGTTTTAAAATCCGATAGCTCATCATGCTATAAATAGTTTGATTGTTGTTTCTTCTTTGAAAACCAAGATCATTAATATTGAACTTGTCATCTTGAAAATTGTATCCTAATTCACCTTGCCAGTTGCCAGAAATTTTAGCAATACTTGAATCGAAACTATAGCCAGTTTCTTTAGTCCCAGCTTCATTAATTTTACTAACTTTTAAATGACCATCAATAAAATAGGAGTTTGATGGAGTTGTAAGATGATATAACAAGCCAGTAACGTTTGCATCTCTAAATTCTCCTTCTCTCATAACATTTGTGTTTATGAATGTTACTGAAGAGTTTTGATTAAATTGTTGGTCTAAAACCAATACATTATAATTGGCAAAAGGCTCCGTTACCTTTTGATAAAATTCTTCTGTTATAGAAGTTCCTTGTGTGATTGTTTTTTTAATAATAGCTGTTGTTTCGTCAGTAATTGCATTGAAGAATCCAACACCTAAACCGCCTTTTGTTCTACCAGAAATCTTTACAGCATTTAACATGTTTACTTTTTCTGGATTGTATGTTACTTCTTCATTGGCTCCTAAATTGTCATCAGCAGCATAATATCCTACAGGTCTGTTTCCAATTCTACGAGAATAGAACAACCTCCCTTTATTAAACAATTCAGTTCCTTCAGTAAAAAACTGTCTTTGCTCTGAAAACCGTTGCTCAAAAGGGCCTAGATTTAATGTGATATTATCAAAAGCCGTTTGTCCAAAATCAGGAATTAAGGTTAAGTCTAATGTAAAATTCTCTGTAATTCCATATTTAAGATCCATTCCTAAATTATGACTATTTTCTGTAGCTCCATTATAACTGCTTACTGTTGTCGAAGCGTATGGGTAAAAACTTAAACGGGTAGGAGGATTGATGTTTTTAATTCCCTCAAGAACTCCATCGTACTGAGTCCAAATCCCTTTTGTATTGTCAATATGATTCCAGGTGTATTGAGCATTTTGATGAATCATTTTTCTGTGAAAATTAATTCCCCAAGTTTGTACTTCTTGGTTTGAAAAACGCAAAGCTGCATAAGGAATCTTCATTTCTACCGACCATCCATTGTCGTGCATTTTTACAGCGCTTTTCCAAACAGCACTCCAATTAAAATCTTCTCTACCATTAGATACGGTTGCATCTGCTTGAGTACCTGTACTCATTACAATGAATTCTGTAGAGTTCAATCCATCATTATTTGGATTTAAGGTGATTAGGAAAAAATCTGTCTGACCAAAATTATCTCTATTTGTAAATTCCATGGCAATTTTTGACGGATCTGGATCATACATCATTGCACTGATGTAAATAGCTTCGTCATCATAAATAACTTTTACCTCTGTTTTATGAGAGTTTAATTCTTCCTCACCATTATTGGGTTGCAGCATTACAAAATCTTTTGCAATTGCAACATTTCCCCAAGCATTATCATTTAAAAGGCCATCTATTTTTGGTGTTTTACCTGTGCTTCTTTCGATGTTTAACGTTTTTTTTAGGCTTTGAGAGAAAAGGCAAGTCGTTGCAAAAAGGCAAACACAAAATAGTAGTTTTGAGCTTTTTATCATTGTATTGAATTAATTAGTTTCCGAACGCTAAAGTATTTATGTTCAAACGGAATTATCATAAAATCGTGTTAATTTCTATTTATAGTTTCTTAATTTTTTTACAATAATTAATTGTGTTTTATTTTATTGTTTTTCCGTATGTATTCTAAATTGAATTTGTATTTTTGTGGCGTTAAAAAACATTCTTAAAAATGAATTTACACGAATATCAAGGAAAGGAAATCTTAAATAGCTTTGGCGTTAGAATTCAACGCGGTATTGTAGCTAGTAATCATAAAGATGCTGTAGATGCAGCAAAACAATTAACAACAGAAACTGGTACAAGCTGGTATGTTGTAAAAGCTCAGGTTCATGCTGGTGGACGTGGAAAAGGTGGAGGCGTTAAGTTGGCTAAAAGTTTGGCTGAAGTTGAAACAATTTCTAATGATATCATTGGAATGATGTTGGTAACACCGCAAACTTCTGCTGAAGGTAAAAAAGTAAACCAAGTTTTAATTTGTGAGGATGTTTATTACCCTGGAGATTCTGAGCCAGAAGAATATTACATGTCTGTTTTATTAAACAGAAACACTGGTAAAAACATGATTATGTATTCTACAGAAGGTGGAATGGATATTGAAACGGTTGCTGAAGAAACTCCGCACTTAATTTTTACTGAAGAGATAGATCCTACCATGGGATTATTGCCTTTTCAAGCACGTAAGATTGCCTTTAACTTAGGATTGTCTGGTGTTGCTTTAAAAGAAATGACAAAATTTGTATCTGCGTTATATACAGCATACATTAAGTCAGATTCTTCAATGTTTGAAATTAACCCTGTATTAAAAACTTCAGACTCTAAAATTTTAGCTGTAGATGCTAAAGTAACTTTAGATGAAAATGCATTATACCGTCATAAAGATTATGCAGAAATGCGTGATTTACGTGAAGAGAACCCTATTGAAGTAGAAGCAAAAGCTGCTGGTTTAAATTATGTTGATTTAGATGGTAATGTTGGATGTATGGTAAACGGAGCTGGATTGGCAATGGGAACGATGGATTTAATTAAGCAAGCTGGTGGAGAACCTGCAAATTTCTTAGATGTTGGAGGTACCGCTGATGCTGCACGTGTAGAGACTGCATTCGGAATTATCTTAAAAGATCCTAATGTAAAAGCAATTTTAGTAAATATCTTTGGAGGTATTGTTCGTTGTGATAGAGTAGCACAAGGAGTTGTTGATGCATACAAAAGTATGGGAGACAAAATTAATGTGCCTATTATTTGTAGATTACAAGGAACAAACGCTGTAGAAGCAAAAAAATTGATTGATAATAGCGGAATGGAAATTATTTCTGCTACAGAATTTCAAGAAGCTGCAGATAAAGTTGCAGAAGTATTGGCTTTATAGTTTCTTAGAAAAATATATTTTAAAAACGCCTTACAATTGTGAGGCGTTTTTTTGTGGGTTACTATTATAAAAGCAATTAATTATACGTGATGTTGGCAATCGTTTTTATTTCTCATGTCCATATATTATTCTAACTTGAGGATACTTTTCGTGAAATGTTGTTAATTGTAATAAGCTGTTTTCAGCAGCTTCTTTGTTTTCAACCCAGCCTGGTTCAATTTTATTATCAAATCCATATTTAGTATGACTTACATCTCCTGTCAATAATATTGGCCCCTCAGTAGTAATTAATACATATGATAAATGTCCTACCGAATGTCCGGGAGTATTAATTGCAATAAAGGATCCATCGCCAAATATGTCAATAACAGATTCTAATGGAGAAATACCAATTGCAGTAGTAGTATCTAATTCTAAAAGGGTGTCTTTCCTGCCTAAATGATTTGAACTATATATAAAAGGAATATTGAAGATTGTTTCTTCTTTTCCTATAAATTTCGGAATGGAGTTATCAATTTCAGGCAATCCAGCAGAATGATC
>JAESTN010000386.1 GCA_016763595.1 Flavobacteriaceae bacterium
GTTGATACCATCTATATAAATTGCACCTTCATTTACATCATAAAAGCGCGTAATTAAATTGGCTAAGGTAGATTTTCCACTTCCAGATTGTCCTACCAGAGCAACAGTTTTTCCTTTAGGAATCGTTAATGAAAAATTCTTTAAAACATATTCATCTTGGTATTTAAATGAAATATTGTCAAATACAATTTCTGATTCAAAACTAGTCTTTACAGTTGCATTAGGGATGTCAGTAATTGGGTTTTCAGTTTCAAGAACCTCCAAAACTCTTCTTGCAGAAGCATCTCCCTTTTTAATACCATAAATTGCATTTGAATTAGATTTCGCAGGAGTTAGAATGTTATATGCTAAGGCCATAAATCCTATAAATGCACCACCAGACATAGGTTCTATTCCTGCAGCAGGGGCTAAAACCATATTTCCTCCATACCAAAGAATTACCACAATTACGGTGATTCCCATAAATTCACTTGTTGGTGAAGCTAAATTCTTTTTATTCATTAAACTATTCATAGTTATGAATAACTTGTTTGTAGAGGTTTGAAATTTAGTTGTAAATTCTTTCTCAGCTGTAAACCCTTTGATCACTCTCAATCCAGTTAAAGATTCTTCTATTAAGGATAAAAAGAACCCATTTTCCTTTTGAACAATATCTGAATCAGCTCTTAGTTTTTTACCAATAAAGGCGATTAACAATCCCACTAATGGAAGAAAAATAAAAATGAAAAGCGTTAGTTTAGCACTGATCATAATCATTGCAGCTAAGGTAAATATAATAGTTAAAGGATCTCTAATAATCAATTCTAACACCATTAAAAAGGACCATTCTACCTCTTGTACATCAGAGGTCATTCTTGCAATAACATCTCCTTTTCTTTTTTCTGTAAAGTAAGATATTGGGAGTGTAACAAGTTTGTTGTATAGTGCATTTCTGATGTCTTTGATCACACCATTTCTAAGAAAAGTTATAAAAAACAGCGCTGCATAATTGGCAATGTTTTTAAAGAGAAATAAAACAATCATTGCTCCACAAACATATCCTAAAGCAACAATTTCTCCCCCATTTTGTTCCATTTGCTGGTTGATGAAAAAGTTTAATGATTGCTCTAAATAATCTTTATATCCACTTAATCCTTTTGTTGCATCATAAATAGGTTTAGCTGTAACCTTATTGTCTTGCTTAAATAGAATATTAAGCATGGGTATAAAAGCAACAAAGCTTAAGGTGCTAAATAGTGCATAAAAAACATTACTTATTGCGTTTAGAATCGCATACCTTTTATAGGGTTTTGCAAAGCGTAATATTTTTTTAAAATAATTCATTATAGATTTAATTCTTTGATGATTCTTTCAATTTTAGAATCTAATGCAGCTTCCGTTTCTTGAAAGTGTTCTTTAGATGCTAAATTTGTTTTTACGCTAAAGTAAAATTTTATTTTTGGTTCAGTTCCACTTGGTCTGGCTGCTATTTTTGTTCCGTCTTCTGTGTGATATATTAATACATTAGATTTCGGAATATCCATTACCGTTTCTTCACCAGTGATTAAGTTCTTCTGAATTGAGGATTGATAGTCACATAAAAACTCAACCTTAGAGCCATCAATTTCTGTGAATGGGTTGTTGCGCAAATCAACCATAATTTGTTTGATTTGTTCAGCGCCATCCATTCCTTTTTTTACAATCGCAATTAGGTGTTCTTTATAGACATTATGTTTTGTGTAAATGTCTAATAGTTCATTGTAAAAAGAACTTCCGTTTGCAGTTGCATTTGCAGCAATTTCACAAGCCAATAAAGTTGCTGTTACAGCATCTTTATCTCTCACAAAGTTACCAACCATATATCCAAAACTTTCTTCTCCGCCACCAATAAAATCTTGATTAGGGAAATCATGAATCATTTTAGCAATCCATTTAAAGCCTGTTAAACCAACCTTTGTTTCAACGCCATAACTTGCTGCTATTTCATTTATTAAATTAGTAGAAACAATAGTTGACCCCACAAAAGGATTGTTATTTAATTTGTTATTTGTTTCCCAGTGTTTGATTAGGAAATCTGTCATTACAGCCATGGCTTGATTGCCATTCATCAATTTCATATTTCCATCTAAGTCTCTTACAGCAATTCCCAATCTGTCAGAATCTGGATCTGTACCTATCACAATATCAGCATCAACCTTGTTGGCTAAATCAACTGCCATTTGTAAGGCTTCTGGTTCTTCTGGGTTTGGTGATTTTACTGTTGGGAAATCTCCATCCGGTTTTGCTTGTTCTTCAACAATATGAACGTTTGTGTATCCTGCACGTTTTAATACTTCTGGAATCAACGTTATAGAAGTTCCGTGTAAAGATGTGAATACTATTTTTAAGTCTTCTCTTCCTTTTACATCAAACGTTCCGTTTTTAATAGATGCTTCCCAAAAAGCTTCATCTATTTCAGAACCAACTGTTGAAATTAAATCTTCATTTGCATTGAAGTTAATTTCAGAAAATTCTAAGGCATTTACTTGGTCAATAATTTTCGAATCGTGTGGAGGTACAATTTGTCCGCCATCATTCCAATATACCTTATACCCGTTGTATTCTGGAGGATTGTGAGAAGCGGTTAATACAATACCGGCGTCACAACCCAAATGGTTTACTGCAAAAGATAATTCTGGTGTTGGACGTAGGTCTTCAAATAAATACACCTGAATGTTATTTGCAGACAAGACATCTGCTACTAGTTTTGAAAATTCTTTACTATTGTGTCTACAATCGTACGCAATTGCTACTTTTAGTTGTTTGTTAGGAAATGATTGCTGTAAGTAATTACTCAATCCTTGAGTTGCTTTTCCTAAGGTGTATTTGTTAATTCGGTTGGTTCCTGCGCCCATAATTCCGCGCATTCCACCAGTTCCAAATTCCATGTTTTTATAAAATCGATCTGCTAAATCATCAGCATTTGTGTCAATTAATTGCTGTACTTCATTTCTGGTTTCTGCATCAAAAGTGTCTGTAAGCCATTTTTTAGCATCGTCTAAAATCTTCTTCATATATACTTAAAATAGTCCGCAAAGATACGGGTTTAGAAATTTAGTTTTTCTTTAATTGTATAGTGTTTCTCTCCGTTTTTTGGTCTTACAAGTAATTCTCCAATAAATCCTGCTAAAAATAATTGTGTTCCAATGACCATGGCAATTAAAGAGATGTAAAACCAAGGATTGTTGGTCACTAAAATCGCTTTCATTCCTTGTGATAATTTATACAATTTGATAATACCAATATAGCTTGCAGATAAAAAACCTACAAAGAAGACAAGGCTTCCCCAAAGGCCAAATAAATGCATTGGACGTTTGCCGAATTTTGATAAAAATGAAATGGTAATTAAATCTAAAAAACCATTGATAAAACGATCTATCCCAAATTTGGTAACACCGTACTTTCTGGCTTGGTGTTGTACCACCTTTTCACCGATCTTGGTAAAACCTTCGTTTTTTGCTAAAACCGGAATGTAGCGATGCATTTCACCACTCACTTTAACCGTTTTAATAACAATATTCTTGTATGCTTTTAGTCCACAATTAAAATCATGTAGCTTTAATCCAGAGGTTCTTCTTGCTGCAGCATTGAATAATTTTGAAGGAATGTTTTTAGTAACCACATTGTCGTAACGTTTCTTTTTCCATCCAGAGATTAAATCATAATCTTGGTTAATAATCAAATCGTATAATTCAGGGATTTCATCTGGATTGTCTTGTAAATCTGCATCCATAGTAACAACAACATTTCCTTGCGCCATCTCAAATCCGGCATCCAATGCTTGAGATTTACCATAGTTTTTTTGGAATTTGATTCCTTTTACTTGGGCGAATTCTGAAGAAAGTTTTTCAATCGCGTTCCAAGAAGTATCAGTACTACCATCATCAATAAAAATAACTTCGTATTCATAAGAATTGGATTGCATAACTTTTGCAATCCAACTGTATAATTCTTGTAAAGATTCTTCTTCGTTTAATAAAGGTATAACTACCGATATATCCATATGCGTACAATTAAGAAAGATGTATAAAAACGTAAAGGTAAAACATACGAGTATATTTTACCTTTAATTCGTTTAGTTTTTTCTTAAACTAGTATTGCTCTTCAGCTGATTGCTTCATTATTGCTCCTGCAATTGCAGAGATAATAAAACTAATAAAAGCAGCCATTACCAATCCAAATGCGGATGATATAACTGGCCCTTGGAATTTTTCCATCATTCCTTTAGCAGCATCTACTTCTTCAGATGACATACCACCATCTACCCAAGCTTGTTCTTGTATTGCCGCAACTTGTGACATGTATTCTGGTTCAATAAAATTCATGAAAATTAAATTATATATAATAGCAATAACTGTACTTACAACAGTTAATCCAACACCAATTTTAACCGCTTGCCCCCAAGACATAAATCCGCCATTATTGGATTTGAATTTATTCATTCCCATAATTATAAATGCAATCATAAGAATTACGCCAGTTACTCCAACAGCCCAATGTGGTTGAAGATGATTTCCTGTTGCATAAACAATAAGACTTATAAAGACAGAGGTAATTCCTAAATACAATCCATTGTTTAAAATAATACTTTTACTAGATGCTTGATTTTCCATTTTGTTTTGATAATTAGTTAGTTATACAAATATATTGATTTCATTTTTGTTTCTGTAAAAATGTAGATAACATCTTTAAACAATTGATTAGTAACCAAAGAGTAAAAAATGTTA
>JAESTN010000036.1 GCA_016763595.1 Flavobacteriaceae bacterium
TCCCCGTTGCTGTATTTGGTTTGATAGCTTTGAAAGCATTTAAATACATCAGACCAATATTTAGAAATAGAGGCGTGATTAATGCAGAGGTAAAAGGACGATTGACAGAAACCTTAGCAGGGGTGAGAGTAATCAAAGCCTTTAATGCAGAAGAACAAGAGAATAAAACCTTTGAAAAAGGAGTTGATCTTTTATTTCAAAATGTAAAAAAGAGTTTAACGGCCACTGCAATCATGACCAGTTCATCAACATTTTTATTGGGAATTGCTTCTACTGGAATTATGGGAATTGGAGGGTATAAAATGATGGCTGGAGAAATTACAAGTGGTGAATTTGTTGAATTTACATTATTACTTGGTTTTATGGTTGCACCCATTGTACAGATGAGTAATATTGGGAGTCAATTAACAGAAGCCTTGGCAGGTTTAGACAGAACAGAAGAATTGATGAATATGGAAGCAGAAGAAGATGATGCAGAAAGAACCATTCAATTAGAAGATGTACAAGGAGATATAAAATTTGAGAACGTTTCTTTTTCTTATGAAGAAGGAAAAGAAGTATTGAACAATATTACTTTTGATGCTCCTAAAGGGACTGTTACCGCTTTGGTTGGTAGTTCTGGTTCTGGGAAATCTACCATTGCTGGTTTGTCTGCTACTTTTTTAAATCCTAAATCTGGATTGATTACGATAGATAACAAAGATGTTTCTAAAATAAAATTAAGTAGTTATCGTAAACATTTGGGGGTTGTTTTGCAAGATGAGTTCTTGTTTGAAGGAACCATAAGAGAAAACATCCTTTTTCCAAGACCAAACGCCACAGAAGAAGAATTACAAAATGCGGTGAAAGCAGCCTATGTAAATGAATTTACCGATCGTTTTGATGATGGACTGGAGACACTAATTGGAGAAAGAGGTGTAAAGCTTTCTGGTGGACAACGCCAACGTTTGGCAATAGCAAGAGCCATATTAGCAAACCCTAAAATTATTATTTTAGACGAAGCGACTTCTAGTTTAGATACAGAAAGTGAAGCATTGATTCAGAAAAGTTTATCTGAATTGATGAAAGAAAGAACCACCATTGTAATTGCACACAGGTTAAGCACCATTAAACAAGCAGATCAGATATTGGTAATAGAAGCAGGGAACATTGTAGAGCGAGGAACCCATGATGAACTGATTGAGAAACAAGGTAGGTATTACGAGTTGTATACCTATCAGTCAAAAATTTAAAAAAGAAAAAGGGTTTATTAAATAAACCCTTTTTCTTTTGCTGAATGAATCAACTCTCTATCGTCAACATTTTTAACACCAAAAACATGTTTTAGATGTCGCTTGCGTTTTTCAATGGCATTGATAGAAAGAAGTACAATACCTGGCAGTTCCTTCATTTTTGTACCAATAGATAGTTCATATAGAATTTTACGATCAATATCATCTAACAACATATCGTTAGAAACTTGATTTCTTAGCATTTTCATTACTGTTTTACTGTAATAAGGAGCACCAGAAATCAATGCCTTGATAGCAGTGACCAACTCTTTTGGAGTGATGTCATTTTTGATTAAAAATCCATCTGGATTGATGTTTTTAAAAATACTATGTACGCGATAATTATCATTAAACGTAGTAGAAACAATAATTTTTGAATCTGGAATTAGTTGATTAATCTTCAAGCCTAAATCTTCGCCAGACAATATCTTTCCATCTGAAGAAGGAGGTAAGCTGATGTCTAAAAAAACTACATCTATCGCTTGATCGTTGTCGGCGTATTGTTTTATAAAATCTAATGCAGTATCACAATTATGAGCCACATCTATTTTAAAAGAAATACTAGGATCTTCTTTGGTGATTTTATGAAAGGCGCTTTTGTAAGCTTCAGATATTAATGGATGATCATCAATAATTAATGCGGTGTATTGTTTGTCTGCCATGGTTAATTTTCTAAAGGAATTTGTAAAAGAATAGTAGTTCCTTGTTCCATTTTTGATTGAATCTCTAGTGTTCCTTTTAATTTCTGAATTCTAGATTTCATGTTTTTAATTCCGATCCCTTTCTTTGCCTTTTTAATATCAAAACCATCTCCATCATCTTTTATGCGTACTAAGAGTTTCGTTTTTTCAATAGAAAAGTCTAAGATAACATTTTTTGCATGTGCAGACTTCACAATGTTTTGTAAAGATTCTTGTACTACACGATAGACGTTTATTTTAATGAGCTGACTGATATTCTTCCAAGCAATTTGTTCATCAAAAGAAACTTGATGCTTAAAGTTTCCAGTAGCACTGTTTGTTTTTAATAATTGTTTGATGAGTGTACTAAAGTTAATTTGATCCGCAGAAAAATTATTGCTTAATTTATGAGAGACATCTCTAATTTCCTTTTCAATTTCTTGCAATTCCTCTAGAAACGATTCGTGTTGCTTTTGCGTTTCTTCAGTAGCCTCAAAATCTAAAAAGCCCAATCCAACGCGGGTACCGAACAATCTACCTAGTACACCATCGTGTAATTCTTCAGAGATCCGATTCCGTTCTTGCACACGTTCTTCTTCAATAATGCCCTGTTGTTCTAAGGTTAATAGATATACTTGCTCATTGGCTTTTTGCTGTTCTGCTTCTAGTACAAGCTTCTCGTTTTTAGATTTTTGAGTCCTTAAAAAATAGGCAAGCGATAAGATTAAAATCAAGCCAACACTAGTTATTGAGATGATAATCGTTTGCTCAGACAAGCGCTTGGATTCTTCTATGTGTTCATCTGTTTCAAATTCAATTCGGGTAAATTTATTTTGGACTTTACGTTCTGCAGTTGACAAGCTATCACTAAATTGGATATACCTCTCCAAGTATTTTTTTGAGTTTTTTATATCTAATACAGCTAGTTTTTTTAATGAATTTAAATAATTACTTCCATTTTTTATTTTTTGAGCAATGAAGTTAGCTTCTTTAACATATTTTAGTGCGTTCGTTGTGTCTTTAATATATTTAAAATAATCTGAGATATTAATTTTACTAACCATTACAGAGGCTTGATTCCCTATACTATCTCTAATCCTTAATGCTTCAAATAAATCCCTTTTAACATTGATTGTGTCATTTAGAAAAATTTTGCAATATGCTCTATTATTTAAAATCCTTGCATAGTCAATCATGTTATTATCTTTCTTTAGGTCAATGTTGTAATATTTTAAAGCCTTGGAATAATTGCCTTTTTTAAAATATGAAGACCCCATATTATTATAACTACTCAGGTATTTCTTATTTTTACTTTTTATTTTATTGAAAAAAACTAAAGCTTTTTTATGGTAAAGAATGGATTTATCATATTCTTGAATGTCATTTTGTAGTATTGCTAACTGGTTATAAGAGCTGTATAGCCATTTGTAATTGTTTAATTTTTTAAACTTCTCAATAGCTTTTATAGTTAATACTTCACTACCTGAATAGTCACGATATCGGCCCTTAATAAAAGCCATTGCAAAGAGCATCCTTGCAGTTTGATATTCTTTGTCGATTTTTTCAAAAAAAATGTATGCCTCCTTATAATGAAAATAAGACTTCTCATAAATTTCTCTATGATTATAATAATCGGCTAAACTCCAATGTGTATCGGCTATTGTGAAAGAGTCTTTCAATTGATAGGCTAGTTCTTGGGTTTCCTTATTAATTTTTTGAAAAAGTAAAGTGTCTTTCAATTCATAATATCGATAGGCAACAATACTTAGATTTTTAGTTTTGTATTTATCGTTTGGTTTTAAATTTAAATTATTATAAGCTTTACTTAAATTGTTCTTTTTTTGAATTAAAGAGTTTGTTTTTATTCTTGAGTTTTTTATCCAAATGGATATACTATCTTTTATCTCAACTGGATCATGAGTCTTTATTTGTTTTGTATCACTACAAGATAATAGTAGGTAGCTAAATAATATATATACAGTAATAGTTAGGTATTTGGATAGAATTTTCAAACAATTAGATTTTAGAAAAACAAATCTAAAAAAAAAAGCCTTTAACTTGTAGTTAAAGGCTTAATTGTTTTATGTAAAGAAATGTTTATCCATTTCCTTTACCTGATCCATCTTCACCACTAGTTACTGGATCTGTATCTAGAGAATCAGTACCACTTTCATCATCAGCAGGAGGTGTATCATCACCAGGATCATCTGTTCCTGTTACGTTTTCTATAGGTGGGTTTTGCATTAATTCGTCTTCTGCGGTTAAATCTGTACAAGAGATTGTAACTAGTGAGAATAA
>JAESTN010000387.1 GCA_016763595.1 Flavobacteriaceae bacterium
TTAAATAGGAAACCTTTTAAATATTTGAAGTTTTTTTTGTTTGAAGTTCTTTTATCATAACTAAAAAAAGCAACGCCTTCTTTGTTGATTAAATCTCTAAATTGTTTTATGTAGTTTGCTTTAACAATAGCACCTTGATTCCCATTTCTGTCTACGTTTCCAGATCCATGAATCCAAATAATTAATGGCGTGTTTTCTTTTGTGTAAGTTAAAGTCCCAGGCAGTTCAATGGAATCGTTTTTAATCAGAATTTCTTCTGAGTTTATTTTTTGTCCAAAACAAATTGAGCTTATAAAAAGTGCGATATATAAAGCCTTAAATTTCATTTGTCTTTATTTTAGATGAATACCTTTTTAACACTGCTTCTACTTCGTTCTTTTTTTGAGTTCCAATTAAGATTCTCTTTCCATTTCTAAGTTCTAATTGTAAACCAATGTTTCCTTTTACATTGTAGGCTCTTCCATTCCCTTTTACCCAGGGAATGCCCCCTTTTATTCCCCAGCCACCATATTCTGAAATGGCATTATATTTTCTGAGGTATGCTTTGTCTACTTCTTTCCAATGAATCAGTATCGATTTGAAATGAAAAGGAGTGAATTTAAAAGAGATTCCTTTTTCGTCGATACGTGTTCTCAATTTTAAAAACAGAAAAAGAATTGCCATTAAACCTAGTATGACACCTCCACTTAATGAACCTAATTGCTTGTTTAATGGCAATTGAGAAATTGAGTTCCATTCTTTTATAATTGGAGTAAATATTACAAGTGTAGCAATCGTTAAACCGATGTAAATAAGTGGTTGGGTAAACTTTTGCTCTTCTTTAAAAACTCTCATTTACCTGTTTTTATCTCTTTCAAATAAAACGCCTCCCGTACTTTGAAATATGGTATTCACAACCCAGCCATCTCTTGCGTATTGATTTAAAACATCTTCATATTTTTGATTTCTATTTCTAAAACCTATTTTAGGTTGTACTACTTTATATTCTTTCATATTACCTGTTTTTATCTTTTTCTATAAGTGCATAAACAGCTCCGTTGGTATTAGAATATATATTAATCACCCTCCAGCCTTGTTTGGCATGCATATTTATTTCGTCTTCAAAATTATCTTGACTTTTGGACCAAGTTGCTTTTTGTTTTAAAAATTTATATTCTTTCATATTATTCTTTTTTACAGGGTTTTTTCTTTCCTTGACTTAATACGGACAATCCAGTTCCTATTGCGACCCCTATTCCAGATCCTAAAGAAATACCTATTGCAATATTATCAAATAGAACTCCGTAGACGACTCCCATACCCGCACCAAGTGAAATGCCGATAGATACGTATAATAATTGTTTTTGATTCATAGTTTTATTTTTTTAAATTCTTTTTTTGTTGTTGATCTATTATCAAGCCTAAAACAAGCCCAACTCCAGCTCCGATAGGTAACCCTAAGCCCGTACTGTTAAATATGATTCCGATGCCTGCACCAAAAACCAGTCCTATGCCTACATTTTTATTTTTCATTTTTTATTGATTTGAAATGATAAGAATTCCAATACTTATAGCGGCTATACAAATAGCAAAAACGAGTAGCAGTACTTTTTTATTTTTAATCTGAAAGCCTAACATTTCTTTTAGTTTATTAAATGTAAAATTAATAAGGGGATAACTTGGAGCATAAATACAATAAACTTTACTACAACGATTATCATATTTAATGATTTAAAGTTCCTGTATTCAAGACAGGAGAAACTTCTTTATCTCCACATAAAATAACCATTAAGTTACTTACCATTGCTGCTTTACGTTCATCATCTAAATCGACAATCTGTTTTTTACTTAATTCTGTTAAAGCCATTTCAACCATGCTTACTGCTCCTTCAACAATTTTATGCCTCGCTGCAACTATTGCTGTTGCTTGTTGTCTTTTTAACATGGCATTTGCAATTTCTTGTGCGTAGGCTAAATATCCTATTCTTGCTTCTAGAACTTCAATTCCTGCAATAGATAAGCGCTCTTCTACTTCTTTTTCTAATGCTTCACTTACTTCGTTAACGCTTGAGCGTAAGGTAATGTCTTCTTCAACTCCTTCATCTGCAAAATTATCATACGGATACATGCTAGCTAATTTTCGTACAGCTGCATCGGTTTGAACTCTTACAAAATTTTCATAATTGTCAACATCAAATGCTGCTTTATAAGTATCTGTAACTCTCCAAACTAAAATGGTACTAATCATTATTGGATTCCCTAATTTGTCGTTCACTTTTAACCTTTCACTGTCAAAATTGCTGGCTCTTAAAGAGATTTTCCTTTTCTTGTATAATGGGTTTGCCCAATACAAACCATTGGTTTTTACGGTTCCAATGTATTTCCCGAAAAGCAATAATACTTTAGAGGTGTTTGGGTTTACTAAAATAAAACCAAAAAAGAAGATGAAGCCAATAATAGTAGCTATTAGGAATACTGGGGTTTCAAATTTAATTGAGATTAAAATCCCTCCAATAAACAACGTGAATGCTATAAACAGCATTAAATATCCGTTTGCGGGTTTTATTATTTTTTCTTGCTTCATGACGATTTGTTTTATTATGATATTAAAATGATATCACAAAGATATACTATTTTTTTTCGTATTTGCAAATTTTACACGCATTATTTTTATAAATTAGCAAAAACTTAAATTTTTATTTGATCCTATGAAAACTAAAATTATATATCTATTTGTATTTGTTTTTTTAAGCAATATTTCATTCGCAAACACAAATGATACGGATACTGATTGGGGAAACACCGGTCACAGAGCAATTGGTGAAATTGCAAATAAGCATTTGTCAAAAAAGATAAGAAGAAAAATAAAAAAACTGTTAAACGGACAAAGTTTAGCAATGATTTCTACGTATGCTGACGATATTAAATCTGATAGAGCCTATCGAAAATATTCTACTTGGCATTATGTGAATTTAAATGACAATGAAACGTATCAGACATCAAAAAAGAATCCTAAAGGTGATTTGGTAACGGGAATTGCAAAATGTAAACAAGTAATTATGGATGCAACTTCTTCTAGAGAAGATAAGATATTTCATTTAAAAATGTTGGTGCATTTGATTGGAGATTTACATCAGCCAATGCATGTTGGTAGGGTAAGTGATAGAGGAGGAAATGATTTTAAAGTAAAATGGTTTTACAATGGGTCTAATATGCACAGAGTTTGGGATAGTGAAATGATTAATAGTTTTAATATGACCTATACAGAGCTTGCAAATAATACAAGTGCATTAAGTAAAGCACAAGTTAAAAGTTTACAAGAAGGAACTGTTGTTGACTGGGCAAATGAGTCTAAAGTGATTGCTCAAAAAATATATAGATCTGCAAAGTCAGAAGAAAACTTAAGATATCGATATATGTATGACCATTTTAAAACGGTAAGAGAGCAGCTTCAAAAAGGAGGGATACGATTGGCTAAAGTGCTGACAGAAATTTTAAAATAACGAAGAATCCTCATTGAAATGAGGCTTTTTTCTTGTTAATTATTAGTTAATAGTTTTGGTGTCAGTGAGTTATTTTTTAAATTAGAGCCAGTATGAGGAAAATTCAATTGTTTTTTTGTGTAGCTATCTTATTTGTTTCGTGCAAAGAAGAAGGGAGGAAAGATCTGGTTAAAACAGATTCTATTCCGTCTTATAACTATGCTGAATTAGCACCTTTATTATCTAAAAATGATGGTAAAACATACGTGATTAATTTTTGGGCAACTTGGTGTGCTCCTTGTGTAAAAGAGTTGCCAGCGTTTGAAAAGTTACTGGATAGGTATAAAGGTGAAAATGTAAAAGTACTATTAGTGAGTTTAGATTTTCCAAGCCAGATTGAAAGTAAATTGATTCCGTTTATAAAAAAGAATCAGCTTAAATCTCAGGTTGTATTAATGAATGACCCAGATCAAGATAGCTGGATTCCTAAAATAAGTAAAAATTGGTCTGGAGCAATTCCGGCTACTTTAATATATAATTCAAAGAAGAGAGTTTTTTACGAACGATCTTTTGAGTATGCTGAATTAGAAAATGAACTACAGAAATTTTTAAATTAACACATATGAAAACAATCAAAACAATTTTATTGGTTAGTGTTTTTGCATTAATCACAGCATTTACTTTAACACCTGTTGAAGGGTATAAAGTGGGGGATATCGCTACAGATTTTAAATTAGAAAATGTGGATGGTAAAATGGTTTCTTTATCCGATTATACTGAAGCAAAAGGATTTGTAGTAATATTTACTTGCAATACCTGTCCGTATTCTGTTGTATATGAAGATAGGATTATTGCATTGGATAAAAAATACAAATCAAAAGGGTATCCTGTTATTGCTATTAATCCAAATGATCCTAAGGCATCTAACGGAGATAGCTTGGCTGATATGAAAATAAGAGCATCAGAAAAAGGCTTTACTTTTCCGTATTTATTTGATAAAGGACAAAAAATTTATCCGCAGTATGGAGCAACAAGAACACCACACGTATATATTTTAAAGAAAGAGAATAATAAATTACACGTTGCCTATATTGGAGCAATTGATAATAATTCTCGCAACCCAAATTCGGTTACAAAAAGATATGTAGAAGATGCAATTGATGCTTTGTTATTGGGTAAAAAACCGGAAAAGAATACTTCTCGAGCAATTGGATGTTCTATTAAGTCATTGTAAAAAAACGAGTTAATACGGAGATGAATTCAGTGTAAATTAGTGCGTTTTTTTTTATTCAGTAACTTTTAACCTTGGGTGCGCAGTAATTGAAATGTCAGAATAATTGTTGTTTAAGTATTTTAAATACCCCGTGATCGCAATCATAGCTGCGTTGTCAGTTGTGTATTCAAACTTAGGGACGTAGGTAGTCCAGCCCCAATGTTTTTCTGCCAATTGTAAGCGTTTTCTAATTTCAGAATTTGCAGAAACCCCTCCAGCAATAGCAATGTGTTTGATACCGGTATGTTTAACAGCATTTTTTAATTTATCCATTAAAATCTCGACAATTGTATATTGTATTGAAGCACAGATATCGACTAAGTTTTCTTCAATAAAATTAGGGTTCTCTTTTACTTGTTTTTGGATAAAATATAGAATGCCCGTTTTTAATCCGCTAAAACTAAAATCTAAATCGCCTACTTTCGGTTTGGTGAATTTAAAAGCCTTTGGGTTTCCTTTTTGCGCATATTTATCAATCAATGGTCCTCCAGGGTATCGTAATCCCAAAATTTTAGCAGATTTATCGAAAGCTTCACCAACTGCATCATCTATGGTTTCTCCTAAAACTTCCATTTCAAAATGATTAGAAACTTTTACAATCTGCGTATGACCACCACTTATTGTTAAGCAAATAAAAGGGAAAGGAGGTTTTTTAGTGTCTTCTTCATCAATAAAATGCGCTAAAATATGCCCTTGCATATGGTTAACATCAATCAATGGGATGTTTAATCCCAATGCCAAAGATTTGGCAAAAGAAGTTCCTACTAATAAAGAGCCCATCAACCCCGGTCCGCGCGTAAATGCGACAGCGCTTAAGTCTGATTTATTAATACTTGCTTGTTCTAGAGCTTGTTGAACTACGGGTACAATGTTTTGTTGATGGGCTCTTGAAGCTAGTTCAGGAACAACACCACCGTATTTTGAATGAACTTCTTGATTCGCTACAACATTACTTAGTACTTTACCGTTATAAATTACAGAAGCGCTTGTGTCATCGCAAGAAGATTCTATTCCTAAAATGTATACTGATTTTTGGTTCAAAAGGTTAAAAGATTTAAATTGCTACTGCAAAAATATTGATTCATATTCAATAGTTATAAAAAATTCAACTTTCTTTGTGAAAAATGGCAATATTTTTGATTAGAATTGACTAATCCCTTCAATTGAATAAAAATAGTAATATAAAAAACAAGGTTAAAATACTAGTAAAATTTTTAGGATATCTTCTGTTGTTCTTATTTTTGATTAGTATTATACTTTCTATTCCAAGCGTGCAAACACGTTTAGCAAAAACACTTACCAATAAATTAAAAGAATCGTATAATACAAATTTACATATTACAAGGGTAGATTTGTCATTTTTAGGTTCTGTCCAATTAAAAGGAGTGGAGCTTAGAGATCACCATAATGATACATTGATTTTTGTAAAAAGCTTAAGCACATCATTATTAAATGCAAAAAAAATAATTGACAATAAGGTAAATTTAGGAAGTGTTTCATTAGATGGCGTTGATTTTCATTTGAAAACGTATAAAGGAGAGGATACCGATAACTTATCAATTTTTGTTGAAAGCTTTGATAATGATACACCAAGAGACTCTTTGTCTGAACCCTTTTTATTGAATAGTTCAAACATATATCTAGATAATTTGAATTTTAAGTTGATTGATGAAAACAAAAAAAATAAGATTCAGTTTTCAGTAAAAGATGGAGGAGGTAGTTTAAGTGATTTTAAAATTCTAGGACCCAATGTAATTGCCAAAATTAGAGGGATATATTTTGTAGACGATAGAGGAATCGAAATCACGAACCTTACCACGGATTTCACCTATACTAAAATTCAGATGCTTTTTAAGAATACAGTTTTAGAAACCAAAACCTCTAGGTTAAATGCAAACATTCTATTTAACTATCAGCGTGAAGATTTGCAATTCTTTAATGATAAAGTAGCCATAAAA
>JAESTN010000388.1 GCA_016763595.1 Flavobacteriaceae bacterium
ATAAAATCTTTATATCACTTTTTTTCATGACTATATTTTGTGTTGTTTTATTCAAAAGTATGCATAAATATTGTAAAAATATGATTACTTAACAATGATTTAAAGACTTAACGATGAATTAACCTTCTATTAATAGAAGGTTAATTTCAGTCTAACATTAGCTTTACAAAACCAATAGACATTTGCACTTTAAAATAACAGTTATATACTATTAGAGTAGCAAAATGAAAAAAATAATTATCGCATTTGTATTAATAAGTCAATTGGTTTCTGCACAGAGTAAAGGAACCGTAAAAGGAATGTTAACTGATAGAGAAGTTAATAATGAACCATTACCTTTTGCAAATGTTTTTATAAAAGGAACAACTACAGGAGGTACGTCAGACTTTGATGGAAATTATACGCTATCTGTATCAGCAGGGAATCATGTATTGGTATTTAGTTTTATTGGCTATCAAACCGTTGAAAAAAACATTTTAGTTAAGGCGAATGAAACACTTACTATAAACCAAAAATTAAGTGCTAAAGAAGGGGTAACATTGGATGAGGTTCAAATTCAAGCTACAGTAAACAGAACAAAAGTTTCTGCCTTATTGTTAGAGCAAAAGCAAGCCGTTTCCATTAAAACTACAATTGGAGCACAAGAATTAGAAAATAAAGGTGTTTCTGATTTAGCAACAGCAGTAACGAAGGCGACCGGAATTTCTAAAGAAGAAGGGTCCAACACTGTTTTTGTAAGAGGTTTAGGGGATCGATACAACTCTACAACATTAAACGGATTGCCGTTGCCATCAAATAATCCATCTAGAAAAAACATTTCGTTAGATATTTTCTCTACAGATATTGTTCAGAAAATTGATATCAACAAAATTTACAATGGAACCATTTATGGAGATTTTGCAGGTGCAAATGTAAATATTGTTTCTAAAGTACATGTTGGGAAACCTTCAATAGAGTTTGGAATTGGTTCTGGAACAAACTCAACTTTATCGAGTGATTTTTATTTGCAAGAAGGACCTGGTTTTACCGGTTTTTATACAAACAAGTATCCAACTAATGTATTAAATGACTATGGTTTTACGACTAGCTGGGATAATGTTTCTAAAAGCCCAATTGCATCAAACCTGTCTGTAAAAGGAGGAAGAAAATTTCAAGTAGGAGAAGAAGGAACCTTAAATGTATTTGGAACAATTTCTTTTTCTAATGAATTTAAATTCAAAGAAGGCATAAATAGAGGAGGCGTAAATGCTCAAGGGTTAGTGTATACAGATTATAGTTTTAAATCGTACGATTATAATACGAATACAACAGGAATGTTAAACATTGCTTATAAAGTAAATGAAAACAACAGCTATAAATTAAGTTCATTATTTATCAATTCATCTAACCAAAGTTTAGACGAATATAATGGAATCATCAATGTATTTGATAATGCAAGTGATGGTGGGGGTTTTGTAAAAAGAGCAACTTTTGATAAAACATCTTTAGTAATCAATCAAATTTTAGGAAATCATACCTTTGGGAAAAAAGCAGAATTAGATTGGGGTGTTGCATACAACCATGTAAATAATGTTATTCCAGACAGAAGACAAAACATGTTGGTTCCAAAAGATAATAACGATCCAAATGGTGTTAAAATAGTTTCAGATTTAGCAGCTTCAGATAATCACCGTTTTTTCCAAGAATTGTTAGAAGATGAATTTGCCGCTAATATTACAGGGAGTTATGTTTTTGCAAAGGACAAAGTAGATGCGTACAAAGGGAAACTGACGTTTGGGTATAGTGGCAGATTTAAGAAAGTAGATTTTAAAGCAACGCAGTTTAACTTTAGAATTAATAGAGCAGTCATTCAACCAGTCGTAAATCAAAATAATTTAGATGCCTATTTTACACAAGTGAATTTTTCAAATAACTTTTTTAAAGTAGAAACTTTTAGAGGGGATGCAACAACACAAAATGCTTTAGATCCACAAACATATTTCGGAAATCAATATATAAACGGAGGGTTTTCTGAGGTGCAATATAGAATTACACCCAAATTTACTGTAGTTGCAGGGTTACGATTTGAACATATTTATCAAGATATTTCTTGGAAAACATCCTTAGATCCAGAAGGAGATAAAAATGCTTTTACAAAATTTGAGTTTTTACCCAATGCGTCATTAAAGTATGAGCTAACCGAAAAACAAAACGTAAAGTTCGCTGCTAGTAAATCATATACATTACCTCAATATAAAGAAAGAGCACCATTTCAATTTGAAGAAATTACTCAAATAAAATTCGGAAATCCTGATTTAGATGTATCTACAAATTATAACGTAGATGTTAGATGGGAATATTTTCCAAAGAGCGGAGAAGTAGTTTCATTGACAGGATTTGGGAAAATTATTCAAAATCCAATTAATGAAGTAGTTGTTGCATCAGCAACAAATGATATTTCTTATGTTAATACTGGGAAACAAGCAGAAGTTTTTGGAGTGGAATTTGAAGTAAGAAAAGATCTTTTTTCAAGAGAATTAGAAAAAGGAGAAATCGTTTTAAAAAGTAAGCTATCTGCAGGATTTAATGCTTCATATATGTATTCAAATCAAGATTTTGACAGGTTTAAAGTAATTGAAGAGACAACGTTAAACGTAAACTTTACAAATAAAGAGGGAAAATTAACAGGAGCATCTGATTTAATAGTAAATGCAGATGTTACCTATATAAAAGAGTTTTCTAAAAACACGAATCTATTCGGGACCATATCATACAATTATTTTTCAGATAGAATTTATGCAATTGGTTCTGCAGGAAAAGGAGATTTAATTGATAAAGGAATAGGAAGTTTGGATGTTATTTTAAAAACACAAATTTCTAAGAAAATCAAATTAGGACTTTCATTAAAAAACCTACTAAACCCAACAGTTAAGAGAACCCAAGATCTTCAGAATGTAGAAGTATTGTCTTTTAAAAAAGGGGTAAATGCAAGTTTCTCTTTGACCTATAAATTAGACTAAAAAGTTCTTAACATAAGGGTAACAAAATACCTTATATGCTTAACAGTCTTTTAAACTTCTGGTAAAGTAGGTATTAAACAAGAGTCATTTCTTTGTGATAGAAATAATTTAAAACACAAAATGAAAAAAAGATTAGTATCGTTAGTAGCAATTGCAGCAATTGCTTTTACAAGTTGTACAGTTTCTAATGACGAGCCAGACAATGGTTTTCAAATTGATCCAACAAACTTTAAAGGAAATATTACTCAAGGTACAGTTACATTAAATGCAAGTGTTGCGTATAATTTAACTGGAGGATTGGTTGTCGAAGAAGGAGCTAAATTAATAATTCCAGCAGGAACAGTAATTAAGGCATCTGGAGGAACAAGCTCTTATATTGCAGTTGCACAAGGAGCACAAATATTTATTGATGGTACCGCTACAAACCCTGTCGTTATGACCTCATCAAAATCATCTCCAGCACCAGCAGATTGGGGTGGTTTAGTAATTTGTGGTAGAGCACCAACAAACAAAGGAGCAACTGCAACTGCAGAGGTCTCTGATTTAACCTATGGGGGTTCTGTTACCAATGATAATTCGGGGTCTATTAGGTACTTAAGAGTTGAGTATACAGGAGCAACATTTAATGGTTCTAAAGAGTTTAACGGCGTTTCTTTATTCGGTGTGGGTTCTGGAACAACTTTCGAATATGTTCAGTCTTATAATGGAGGAGATGACGGAATTGAGTTTTTTGGAGGAACAGTTTCAGGTAAATATTTAGTATCTACAGGGTCTGGTGATGATTCTATTGATTTTGCAGATGGATGGTCTGGAACCGGTCAATACTGGTACATTAATAAAGGAACGAAAGCAGGAATTGAAGGGTCTAATAATGGAGATGATGGAAACGCAACTCCAACAACAACTGCAATATTAAAAGATATTTCAATTGTAGGTCCTGGATCTGAAGGAGCTTTATATCTTAAAGAAGGAGCAGGACACTGGACAGTTTCAAATATTTATGTGGCAGATTTTGACTTAGGAATAAAAATTAAATCATCTGATACCGCTGCAAACGCAAATGTAAAAAACGGAAACATTGTAATTACAAACATACAGTTTGTTAATGTTACTACAAAAGATCAATATAGCGGAACTGAAACGTACTTCACAGAAGGAACAAATACAGGAGCTGGTAATGGAAAATTAGCACCAACTTGGGCAGCAGGTTGGACAGTAGGATTGTAAATTAGTGAATTGGTTGGTGAAATTAAGCAGGCTTCGGCCTGCTTTTTTTTGCTTATAACCAAAGGGTTGTATTGTTAAAGTTGTGGTGTAACGTTGAAAACAAATAATTATTTTATATATTTAAACATTATTCGTGTATATGAAAAAACTTTACATTTTAATTTTTGTTTTTTGCACTTGTTTTGTTTCGTTGTCTAGTGGGCAATCTAACAAA
>JAESTN010000389.1 GCA_016763595.1 Flavobacteriaceae bacterium
AACGCAAATTTGTTATCTGGCGAAACAGTAACAGAATGCGCATGTGGTCCCTCTTGACGTTCAGGATTTACATTAGAACTGCCCTCATGTTGCACAACATCTGTTGCAGATCCAAGCGAACCATCCTTCTGAATAGGTAGCATTGCGATATTTCCTCCCATATAATTGGAAACTAGCACATACTGCCCTGTCTGATCGATATTTACATGACATGGATACGCACCATGAGTAGCTTGTGAGTTCAAATAAGTGAGTACCCCTGTTTGCTTGTTTATTGCATAGCCCGAAACAGCACCACCTTGGACTCCGTTTACTTCAGCAACTTCACTAACTGAATACAAGAATTGACCGTCAGTAGTAACCCTCAAAAATGAAGGATTGTCAATACTAGACGCTGACCCAACACGAGTAAGACCACCAGTAGACAGGTCAAATTGATATACGTAGATACCCTCGCTGTAGCTGTCTTTGGTATAGGTTCCGATATAAACAAATAATTTTTTCATATTGTCTGATTCAACAAATCATTTTGGTGTTAATTCACACCTCTACGTTTTTCTAATTCGCCACGCAACTCATACATTTTGCCCTCCGTTAAGGTATATTTATAGATACAATAGAAAGCAACTACAGCTCCTAGTATCGGAACAATACCTAGCAAATTAACAATCGTTTCCATAGAACCTTCAGGTTGGTTTACTCCCAAATCGTTATTAACACCAAGACCTTCAACAATAAAACCGTTAATCAACAATGCAATTGCAAGTGCGAATTTAAGTACCCAAGAGAAAATTGCTCCAAACATCCCCTCGCGACGTGTACCTGTCTTCATTTCATCGTAGTCTACAACATCCGCAATCATCGAGGGAACAAGTACAAAGAGACCTGCTATCCCAATGGCTACTAAGAAACGAGGAATCAAAACCAACTCTGGCATGTCTGGGACATAACAGAAGAAGTTAGCGAGCGATCCTAGAACAAGAAATAAAGGAGCTATCATACAAATAACGCGCTTGCCCACCCGCTTCGATAATACAGAAATAGGCCATAACATCAATACAGTGGCAATATGGTGTGATGCTTCAATCAATCCATTCCACGTACCAAATAATGCACCATCGTTACCGAGAACATAGTACCTTAATGGGTAGATGTATGCTGTTGCCACAGTGTTGTAGGCAAAAAGAGCCGCAAAAAAAGCAACAACTAGATAGATAAAAGGCTTACATGAAAACGTGAATTTTATGCTTTTAAAAACGGGAATTCGCTCTTGCTTCTTTACGTATGACTTCGTCTTTTCTTTTAGAGTCAATGCTGGAATCAATCCTAAAACAATCATTACCAAACCAAAGCCTAAACCAACCATTCGGATACCTTCGCTGGGGCCTGACCAAAAGTCTGATTGCACTAAGGCGAAAAACCATGAAAACATAAAAATCCCGTTTAGCGAGTTCGCAAATACACGTACGTTCATCATATTCGTTCGCTCGTGAAAGTCAGATGACATTTCATAGCCCATGGCAAGAAATGGTACTGTAAACACAGTGTAGGATGTGTAAAACAACAATGATAATACTAAAAAAGTGATAAAAAATGTTGTATCACTAAGACCCGAAGGGATGAACCAAATAGCGATAAAAAATACACCAGATAATATCGCGCCTACACCTATAAACGGACGACGACGCCCAAATCGGCTACGAAAGTTATCGGATATTGCTCCCATTAAAGGATCTGTTATGGCATCCCAGAGTCGCGTAATTGCCAATACTGAACCGACAAGAACGGCGCTGTATCCCAGTTCCATATTAAAAATAGCCAAGGCAAACGCGACAAGCGTCCACTGAAAGGTCATATCTGCAAAACTACCACTTCCGTATAGGATCTTTTTCCCGAGTGAAACCTTATCCTCTGGTGCTGTTATATGTTGTTTATGGCTTGATTTAGTCATCTTTTTTTTGTTTAAGTGAGTTGATTAACCCTTTTGGTATTTAGTCCCAATTGATAACCACTCCGAAGTAACTTTCGTCTCGGTTTCGCAGTGCTTGATACCCAGCAAGAGCTTCCTCTGGACTAAGTACATGTGTCGTTAATGGTTCTGTTACGAGTTTTCCTTCAGCCAAAAAGCGAAGTATTTTTTCATTATTTTGCTCAATCGATGTTTGACTATCTTTAGTTTGTGAACGATAGCGGGGGAACAACCATTCATGGGCTCCCTTAAATTGAATATTTTGATTTGCCAAATGAATAGAGCGAAGCAGGGGAACCATGTCTCCATTGAATTCGCCTCGTGGCGTTCCAAGTAATATGCATTCTCCTCCAGGGGCTATGGCATCAATTGCTGAATTGATAACTGCTGGGATCCCAGTAGCGTCAACAAAGGCATGTACTCCTCGACCTCCAGTAAGTTCTTTCAACGCTTTGGTTACGTCTGTTTTTCCATCTATAACGGTATCAATACCGCACTTCTTCATTCCTTCTAGTCGGGCAGGACTTACATCGATCCCGATAACATTACACCCTGCAAGCGCAAATAATTGTGCTGCCAAATTCCCTACAAGTCCTAAACCACATACAGCAACTGTATCGCCAATCTTTGTATTTGAAGCCATTACAGCACTAATAGATACACCAGCCATACGTGTAAAAACAGCTACCTTAGGATCCAACCCTTCAGGGATTTTTTGTGCATAGTTCTTAGCGAGTGCTATCTTTTGATGTGGTCCATGTGTAAAAATCATATCTCCAGGAGATACATGTTTAACAGCACTTCCAACCTCCAATACTTTTCCAACACTACCGTATCCCGGTGTGTAAGGCAGTGGAGCCCAAGATTCCAATCCAGCCCAAATAGAAAGTTCTGTACCTGCACTCACAATGCTCGCACTAGTTTCGATTAATATATCCTCTACTCCCGAGGTCTTTGGCATATCGGCCTCTGTACAAACTACGGTTTCAGTATTCTGAAAAGCGATTTTCTTGTTCATTATAATAATTCCT
>JAESTN010000390.1 GCA_016763595.1 Flavobacteriaceae bacterium
AGGACGCTTATTGATTCCCGTTTTTGACTCTTTAGAATCACAACTAGATAAAACAATAAGACTTATGAATACTACTAAAATTTGCTTCATATATTAAAATTGTATTGCTATTTTTTTATTATTTTTTGTTTGCCATGTTAATGAAATTGACAATTTATTTGTTTTTTCATTCCAAGTAAATGTAGCTTCTGCATCTGCTACAACTACTTTTGTTGGTTTATGTTGAATGTTGTGAACTATCAACTGAATTTCTTTTTGATTCTTAGCATACTGAGCACCTGTTTTAGCCGAAAAGTTGACGACTAAAGATGTTTTATTGAATGTACTCTTAAATTGAAGCAATTCATACTTCTCTTTTTCAAAAGCATTTGCCGTAATTCCATCATCTAAATAAAGTGTCCCTCTGCTCTTCACTACACTAGTGTCATGGTAATAATGTAAAATGATTTCATTCGGATTAAAAGCAAGGGTAGTTTGTATCACTTTTGTCATCGGAATAAAAGCACCTGCTCTCACATACGTGGGAATGTATTCTTTTACTGTTTGAATGTTTTTAGTATTTCCTCCTTTAATTTTCTCATCCGTATAAAAATCAAACCAATGATTATTTTTAGGAAAATACACCTTCTGATATTTCTTCTTCGCAAAAGTAATTGGTGTAATTAAAAAATCATTCCCCCACAAATAGGTTTCTGAATTTGCTTGCAACCCTATGTTATCAGGCTCTTCAAAGAACAAAGGCCTCATTAGCGGCGCTCCAGTTTGATTATTTTCAAAAGCCAAAGTATAATTATACGGTAATAATCTATATCGTAGTTCTATAGATTTTTTAGCCAAGGCTTTTGTTTTTGATTCTCTAAATATTGGTTCGCTCGGAACCTCTTCTTGTGCATGAGGTCTATAAATTGGTTGAAAAACGCCGTATTGCAACCAACGTGTATACAACTCATCATTTAAATTTGCACCAGCAAACCCACCTAAATCAGAATGCATATACCCCATTCCTTGCATACCCATTTGCAATGCAATTTCTGGTTGAGATTGCAAACCTCCAAAAGTTCTATTCACATCTCCAGACCAAGGAATCATCCCGAATCTTTGAGATCCTGAATAACCTGCACGCATTAAAATAAATGGTCGCTCATTCGGAAATTCATTTTGATATCCTTCAAACAATAATCTTGCCCAATCATGTCCGTAAATATTATGTACCTCATCTGCTGTTCCTGTAAAATGCTTTAAGGCTGATGGATGCACTTCTGGCTCTCCCAAATCGCCCCAGAAACCATCAACACCCAATGCTTTAATTTCTTTATAAATATCCCAAAACCATTGCTTCCCTTTTGGGTTATAGATATCAATCAATCCTGTATTTCCAAAGTAAAAGTCAAAGGTAAATGGATTGCCAATACTGTCTTTTGCCAACACATCTTTTGCAACTGCTTCCTTCCATTTTTTTGAAGTTGTCAACACAAAAGGCTCCGTAATAAATATGGTTTTTACGCCCTTTCTCCTTAGGTTGGCTGTCATTTTTTTAACATCAGGAAACGAATCCTTAAAAACTTCTAGGTTTCCCATGGTTCCTTTTAAGTCTTTCCCAAACCAATACAAATCTAAAATAATGGCATCAACCGGAATCTTCTCTTTTCTAAATTCAGCAATAGTTGCCATCGTTTCTTTTTGTGAATGGTATCCAAATCGACTTGAAAAGTTGCCCAAAGCCCAACGTGGTGGCAAAGGTTGTTTCCCCGTTAAATCTGTATAATTATCAATCAGATCCAACCAAGAATCACCAACAATTATTTGATAGGTTTTTCTTCCAGAAATGGTTTCATAGGTAAGTGTATTCTCTTTTTTACTGTCTAAATCTAAATAACCAATAGGCGCATTGTCAAAATGAAGCATGTATTTTTTTGACGATAGCACAATAGGCATTGTAAAATTCATCAATTTAGATTCCGCTTCATAGCCATAGTGTGCTTTGTTGTACAGCTGCAATCGATTTCCTCTTCTATTCATCCCCAAAGCTCTGGCACCTCCACCATACAATACTTCATCAGAAGTCAATTTAAACTGTATGGTTTCAAATTCATCATTCTGTTGGTATCCATTTTTTTCAGAAATCACTTCCTTACCTTTATGCCAATACGAAATAGAAAAAGGAGCTTTATTTACAACTACAGACAGTTCTTTTGTTTTAAACACAATCGACTGTTCGGTTTCTTTATAGGTGGTATTTGCAAAAGCTGATTGCAAAACTACAGCATGTGATGTGTTTGCCTGTTGCTTTTGCCCCTTTGGAACAAAAGTAGTTTCGGCTATCTTTGATGTATAAAACTTAATCGCATAGCTTCCATCAGAAACTGTAAGTTTTAATTGGTCATTCAATTTTTCTGTTCCTATAAATGTTCTTTGTTTTAGCCCGTTTTGAAATAACCATAGAATTGATTCTTCAAAATTGGTTCTCCATAACTTTTCATTATGTTTTCCTTCTGGAACAACTTTAGATGTGATATTCTCTGGAGTAAAACCTTGCTTTTTTAAGGTTTCAACCATTTTATTCATATCCTTTACGGTCTTACTTATCTCATTAAAGGCGGTATTACCCCCTTCTTTCCCTCCAGCTAAAAAATACATTCTGGTATCTTTTAACCCTCCATGTTTTTTAGAGAACTCTTTAACTTCTGGTGCAAACCAAAATGCGGGTGAAAACACGCCTATTTTCCCAAAAACAGTAGGATATTTTAATCCCGCATAATGCGAAATTAAGCCTCCCATAGAACTACCAATAATTGCCGTATTTTTTTTATCTGTTAAGGTTTTATAATTAGAATCAATATAAGGTTTCAATGTTTTTACCAAAAAATCTAAATAATCATCTCCTTCTCCTCCGCCGTATGCATCATTCTTCCATGGCGAATATTCATCCAAGCGCTTAGAACCTCCATTGTCAATTCCAACTACTATTAATTTTAAGTTTTGATCTCTGTATAGTTTATTTAACGTTTCATCAACGCCCCATTCACCAGAATAAGAAGTTTCAGAGTCAAAAATATTTTGAGCATCGTGCATGTACACTACAGGATACGCTTCTTTAGACTTATGATATCCAGGAGGTAAATACAATCTAACTGTGCGCTTTCTATTTAAATTCGGAATCTCAAATTCTTTGGATAAAACAGTGACATTTTTTGCCGCTGTCGATGATTTCTCATGACTTGTTAAATGACTCCATCCAGCAATTTGAACACGTAAAGTATCTCTTGTTTTAGTATACGAATAAGACCGATTATCAATACTCGCTCCATCAATAGCACACTCTCCTGTTTTCCAAGAACCTTGTGTGAATTTAAATAGTATATTTTTAG
>JAESTN010000391.1 GCA_016763595.1 Flavobacteriaceae bacterium
TGAGACAAGGCATTGTCAATTAACGGAATTAAATTTTGCCATTGTAACACAGAAGTATCTTGCATTTCATCAATAAAATAATGCATAAATTTTTGTCCAATTCTTTCATAAATAAAAGGAGCTGGTTCTTCTTTGATATTATTAGAAATTAACTGATTAAATTCTGAGATTAATCGAATGTTATTTTCTTCTTTTATGGTTGATAATTCTGCATTTATTTTTGTTAAAACCGCCAATGGAATGATGCTTTTTAACACCAATTGATTCAATATATATTGCTCATATAATTGCTCTGACTCATTATATAATTGAATTAATTCTGGTAAGAGTCCTTCAATAGTCGCTTCTATTTCATCCGATTTAGACTTTGCATAAAACAAGTTTTCTTCTATGCGCTGCTTTAATTTTGATTCGTCAAAAAACTTTGCTTTTTCAGGATTATTAAGAGATATAAAATGCTTTGGTATTAAAGAATAATAGAAATCATTATGCTTCAAATTCATGCTATCAATTATAAACAACCCTTTTTCGCCTATTTCATTAAACCGTAACTTAAGAAGTTTTTGACTTTTATTTAGTTTCTTTTTTAGTGATGTAAAATCGCTAATGGTTTTTGAACTTAAGGTTTTAAAGTGTTGCGCATCCTCATCATTTAGCAAAATTTTAGCAAAATCATTTAAATCATGAGAAATATCCCAAGACTTATCTTCTTTCGCTTTTTCTAAAGAAAAATCAATCAATGTATTTGTTACGTCATTTTCAATTCCAATTTTCGAAATCAAAATAGCGACTGCTTGATTCAATAAGGTTTCCGAATCTAGCTCTACTTCAAAATTTAGATTCAACCCCAAATCAAAAGCAAAACTCTTAATAATTTTGTGCGTAAAACTATCAATTGTTGTAATTCCAAAAGCACTGTAATTTTGAAGAATCGCTTCTAACGCCTTACGACTTCTGTTTTGAATTGTTTCCTTTTCTAAACCCGTTTCTTCAATTAATACTTTTAATAAATCATTTTCATTTCCTTCAGATAAAAGATGCAAACTATCTAAAATTCGCTCTTTCATTTCTGCAGCCGCCTTATTGGTAAACGTAATTGCTAATATGCTTTGAAAGGTATATCGATCATCAGAATTTAAAACAACTTTTAGATACTCTTTTACAAGCGTAAACGTTTTACCACTTCCTGCGGATGCATTGTAAACTTGAAAATTTGATGCTATTTGCACAATTTGATTTTAGTGCAAATTAGGTATTTTTTAGAACAAGAGAAAAAAGAAAAGAGAAAAAAACAAGATAAACGCTGACTGAAAATAAAAATGGAAAAACTACAGAGTAGCAAAGCGACAAAGCAAAAAATATACGGTCTCTTCTCTATCTTCTTTTTATCTTTTTTCTAAACGGCTACCCTCTAAACAAAAAGAAATCCTCTTTAATAGATTCTATTTTAGAATCGTCGTTAGTAATGATATAATCAATAGCTTTATCTGTAAAGTTTTTACCTTTTTCAGTTAACGAAATAATGTCTTTATCAATAGTTATCATATTGTTTCTCAATGCCAAATCTACAACCGATTTAGAGCGCACTTTTTGCCAGTTAATATGCTCATTTAAATGGTTGATATGACGTTCGTTTTTTTCTGTATGATTATTTAAATGCAACAGAAATGTCAACAAAGAAACCTCTATTTGTTGCTGTTTATTTCGATACAAAACAGAAATCAACCCTCTTTTCGGAGCAAATAAATACACCAGTAAAAAAACCATTCCTAAAATAGTAGTCATAGATCCAGAAATTGAAGCATCTAACCAATGCGCCAACCAGTATCCGGAAATTGCCGAAAAAACACCAAAAAAGACCGAAAGCAATAGCATTTTTTTTAGATTATCAGTCAATAAATAAGCAGTAGCAGCTGGTGCTATCATCAAAGCAACAACCAAAATTGCACCTACAGCATCAAAAGCACCAACCGTTGTTACTGAAGCAACACTCATCAATCCATAATGTAGTACCGCTGGCGAAAAACCTAAAGCAGTAGCCAACCCTGCATCAAAAGTGCTTATTTTTAATTCTTTAAAAAAGGCAAACAATAGGCTTAAAGTAATAATCAATATCACTCCAATAGTCCATAAGGATTTTGGGCCTAAATCCATTCCATCTAAGAGAAACCTATCAAAAGGAGCAAACGCCAACTCACCCAATAAAACTACATCGGTATCTAAATGAATATCGTTGGCGTTTTTTGAAATCAATATGACACCAATACTAAACATAGCAGGAAAAACCAACCCTATAGCGGTGTCTTCTTTTACCAATTTTGTTTTCTGAATAAACTCCACCAACACCACAGTTACAACACCAGATAAAGCAGCCATTATTATTAGTAATGGTGAACCTAAATCGTGTGTAATAAAAAAACCGATTACCAATCCTGGTAAAATTGAATGACTAATTGCATCACTAATCAAAGCCATTTTACGCAACACCAAAAAAGTCCCTGGAATTGCACAAGCTATCGCGACCAAACTCGCAATTAACTGTATTTCTAATTGAGCACTAGTCATTTTCTTCTACTTGTTGATTGTATAAATTTTCGGCAAAATGAAATCCCTTTTCTGTCATTGCCCACATCAAACCTTCTACACGGATATACTCTTTATCTTCTAATTTACTTAGTGACTTTCTAGTATAGCCGTGAAAATTATTCAAAATCTTAACGGTATGTGGATGTGAAATATTTTCGTGACTTTTAGCAATATCAAACATAAAGGCCAATGTTTTATGTAGTTGCAAATCCTTTCTGTTTTTAACAAATCGTATTTGTCTAAATAGCAAACCTCTTGATGGAGAGAAAATAAAAGAGAAAACCACAAAAGCTGCCGCTACTAACACAATAACGGGTCCAGTAGATAAATTATTTTGACTGGCACTAATTGCTGTACCTATGACTCCAGAAGTTGCTCCAAAAAACGCAGCCAACACCACCATAATCCCTAAACTATTTGTCCATTGTCTTGCCGCTGCGGCAGGTGCTAATAACATTGCACTCATTAAAACAACACCAACTGTTTGCAAACCTAAAACAATTGCCAACACAATAAATGACGTAATTAATGTGTCAATCATTTTGGTATTAAAACCCAATGTTTTTGCATAGTCTGCATCAAAAAGTAAAATTTTAAACTCTTTCCAAAACAACAAGAGTACCAATAAACAAACCAACGTTACAGTTGCCATAAACCATACATCTCTGGCCAATAAAGTGGCTGCTTGTCCAAACAAAAATTTATCTAAACCTGCTTGATTTGCATTGGGTTGTTTTTGTATATAGGTCAATAACAACATCCCAAATCCAAAGAAAATCGACAGAATTAACCCAAGAGCCGTGTCAGATTTCAAATGTGTTCTTCTGGTAATTCCACGAATCCAAAACGCACCTATTAAACCACTAATCAGTGCCCCAATTAACAATACGTTTGTTTCTTTAGTTCCGGTAATCAAAAATGCAATTGCAATTCCCGGCAACGCCGCATGCGATATAGCATCTCCCAACAAGCTCTGTTTTCTTAATACTGCAAAACTCCCCAACATTCCGCAAATTGCACCTAAAATTGCAGTTCCCAAACTGATAGTTCGTAGCGTGTAATCGTTAAAAAGTAATTCAAAATATTCTGTAAAGCTCATTGCTTTTATTCTTTTTTATTTATTTCTGCACACTTACTTTGTAATTAATTCCGTAAGTTTTGGTCAAGTTATCGTCATTAAAAATCTCTTTTACTGGACCCGTTGCAATCTTTTTTACATTTAAAAAAGTTACCCAATCAAAATATTCTGGTACTGTTTGCAAATCATGATGAACCACCACCACTGTTTTTCCTTCTTTACGCAATTCTTTTAAAATATTTATAATGGCAATTTCTGTCGTTGCATCCACTCCTTGAAAAGGTTCATCCATAAAATAAATGGCTGCATCTTGCGCCAAAGCTCTTGCTAAGAACACGCGTTGTTGTTGCCCACCAGACAACTGACTAATTTGTCGATCTTTAAAAGACAACATTCCTACTTTTTCTAAAGATTCTAACGCTGTTTTTTTCTCTTTTTTCCCTGGTCTTTTAATCCAGCCCAAACTCCCATAAGTCCCCATCAATACAACGTCTAAAGCGGTGGTTGGAAAATCCCAATCTACACTTCCTTTTTGCGGAACATATCCAACTAATTTTCGTTGTTTCTTATATGGTTTTCCATAAATAGATACACTACCAGCTATGGGGTCAATAATTCCTAAAATAGCTTTTATCAAGGTTGATTTACCCGCACCATTGGGGCCAACAATTGCCATCATTACTCCTTCAGGAATCGCTAAATCAATATCCCACAATACAGGTTTGTAATTATACGCAACTGTTAAATCATCTACGGTTACTGCAAATTTTTGTTGTTTCACGTGTTTCTATTTATTGTTTTTTGACGATCATATACTGTTCGTTGTTCATCATTCTTTTAATGATGAATTTTTTAGCATGCTCGTTTCCTGTTATTTTTGTAATGAACTAATAATTGTCTTCACATTGTGGGTATACATTCCTATATACGTTCCTTCAATAGTTCCAAAATCTCCCAACGCATCAGAAAACAAAGTTCCGCCTATTTCAATTTCATGCCCTTTAGATCTTACAGCTTCCTGCAAAGCCTCTACGGTTCTTCTAGGAACAGAACTCTCAATAAAAATCGACTTCACATTTTGCTCCATAATAAAAGCCGCCATTTTTTGAACATCTTTTACTCCAGCCTCTGTTGCTGTTGATAACCCCTGCAAACCAACTACGTTAAATTGAAATGCTTTCCCAAAATAATTAAAAGCATCGTGTGCGGTTACCAATATTCTTTTCTCTATTGGCAATGGATCGATCATTTCTGTAATTACTATTTTTAATGTCGCTAATTCTTTTAAATATGCTTCTCCATTTTCTTTATAAAAAGCAGCATTTTTTGAATCTAATTCTGACAACTGGCTGATTAAATATTTTGTAATTATTTCCCAGTTTGTAATATCAAACCAAATATGTGGGTCGTAATTTGAAGCAAAAAATTCAGATTCTATCAGACTGCTTTTATCAATTGCATCAGAAACAGCAATTGTTTTTTTATTTTGGTGACGCATTTTTTCAAATACTTCCTCCAACTTTCCTTCTAAATGAATTCCGTTATAAATAATCACATCAGCATTAAAAAGCTTGCTAACATCCCCTGCACTTGCTTTGTACAAGTGCGGATCTACTCCTGCTCCCATTAAGCCTTTCACCTCAATTTTATCACCCCCAATGTTCTTTACCAAATCGGTAATCATCGTTGTTGTTGTTACAATCTGAAGTTTTCCGTTTTTAGACTTCTCCTTTTGCTTACACCCGATTATGGCTACAACCAACACTATATATAAATATTTTTTCATTTTAAACTGCATTGCTCTCTTTTACTAATAAATTTTCTGCTACTTCATTTGTGATTAACAATTCAACATCATTAATTTGAACCAATGTCGAATGATCGAAAGGCTCGATATGGATTACCTTTATTGTATTGCCAATGGCTATTTTCTTTTTATTTAAATACCTTAAAAAATCATCTGACGAATCTTTAACCGCCAGCAAAACAGTTTCTTCATTCTCTTTTAAAGTTGATAATTTAACTTTTTTTCTAAGGGTAATTTCTCCTTCTTTATCAGGAATAGGATCTCCATGTGGGTCTACTGTAGGAAAACCCAGTAATGCATCTATCTCGTCAATTAGTTTTGGTGATTTTATATGCTCTAATTGCTCTGCAACATCATGTACCTCATCCCAATTAAAATTAAGCTTCTCCACCAAAAACACTTCCCACAAACGATGCTTTCTTATAATTAAAGCGGCTATCTTCTTCCCTTCAATAGTCAAATTTACCCCTTGGTACTTCTGATAAATTAGCACCTTTTTATCTGCTAGTTTTTTTACCATATCCGTAACAGAAGAAGCTTTGGTATCTAATTTTTTAGCAATCGCATTGGTACTCACCCCTTTTTTAGCAACCAACCCCAAATGGTAAATTGCTTTTAAATAGTTCTCTTCAGAAGATGTAAACATATTGTATTGATTATATAGCAAATATACCATTTTTTTGACTTGTTTAAAATAATTTTTAGGCTTATCTAAAAATTATTTTATCTTTGCATAAAATTATAGATCATAAAATAATGAAAACACCACGTTTTTACCACTTAATAGCCATTATTAGTTTCATTTTTATCTCCTCTTCTTGTAGTAAAACACTACCAGGTGCGCCAGAAGAAAATCTTCTTCTAGACGGACCTATAGAAGGGCTAACCACTGAGCAACAGATTCAGTTTTTAAAAGGTGATGTCGCTTTTAATGACGATATTTTTACTGTTGAAAAAGGTCTTGGCCCAATTTTTAACGCAAACAGCTGTGCAACTTGCCATGCCGGAGATGGTAAAGGACATCCTTTTATTGGTTTTACCCGTTTTGGACAAACGGATGCTACTGGAAACAAGTTTTTAAATCAAGGAGCGCCACAGTTACAGAACAAAGCAATCCCAGGTTACACACCAGAAACATTGCCCGCTGGAGCTACCTTTAGTACTTTACTAGCACCAGCAGTAACAGGTCTTGGTCTTTTAGATGCAGTAAGTGATGCTGATCTAATTGCACTGTCTGACCCTAACGATACAAACAATGACGGAATAAGCGGTGTACCACATTGGAACAACATTCCCGAATATGCAAAAGCACAATTACGACCAAATACCATTATAAATGGAGGGAAATACATCACTCGATTTGGAAAAAAAGGAGCAGCTTACAACCTCCTTCAGCAAACATCAGAGGCTTACAA
>JAESTN010000392.1 GCA_016763595.1 Flavobacteriaceae bacterium
GTATAAGAAAAATTGAGTTTTTTTGTGTCTACAATTAATTGATTCATAAAATGATTTTATTAGTTTACTTATCTTTTAAACGAACTAATAAATAAATTGTAACGATATTGAACTGTTAAAAAAGAGATTGATATTAATACAGAGCACAAAAACACAGACGCCAAACAGCTATTAATCAAAACCCTATAGGCAATTTGGTTCTTTCAGCAAACCAACAAAGTGAAAATCATTAACGAATTTTTGCTCTTGGAAACTATCAATTCAGATGTACACTTTGTCTTATTAGCTTACTTATTATATAAACGAGTAAGCTTAAGAAATGTAACAATATAAGATTAAAGGTCAAAAATCAAACATTTACATATTATTGCTATATTTATAAACAAAACACCTTATGAAAAAGTCAATTTTTATCTTATTTTACATATGCTCTTTTACTGTTTTTTCTCAATCAAACACAGAGAAAAAAATACAATCAAAAGTAAGTGAAGCTATTGTATTTCTTGAAAGTGCTCAGGTTACAAGAAACACAACAATCACAATTAATAAAGGAATAACACTGCTAAGGTTTGTAAAATTATCTCCCTTTGTCGATGGAAAAAGCATTCAAGTAAAAACAACAAATAACGTAGAAATTCAGGCTGTAAATTTCGAGAAAAATCATTTAGAAAAACACCCTGAAAGCATTGAAATCATTAAACTCAGAAAAGAGTTAATACTCATAAAAAAGAAGATTGATTTACAAAACACACTTTTAAAAATCAACAAAGAAGAAATAAATTTTCTAAAATCTAACAGAGTTATTGGCGGGAAAAATCAAACATTAACAGCTACAAATCTTAAAAACACAGCAACTTACTATAGCCACAGATACAAAGTGCTAACACTAGAAGCACTAAAAATTAAGGAAAAAAGAGATTTTATTTTTAAAAGCTATAATAGTATTAATAATCAAATTAATAGTTTCTCTTCTAAAAAAGAATTTGCAACCGGAGAAGCTTTGATCAAAATTAAAGCTACAAAAACAGCTACTATTAAACTTGAACTGGTTTACAATGTATCAAACGCAGGTTGGTTTCCAACTTATGATATTAGAGTAAAAGATATTAATAGTCCATTAAATTTAGTGTATAAGGCAAATGTAAAACAGCACACAAAAGTGGACTGGAATAATGTAAAACTTAGTTTTTCTTCAGCAGATCCAAGTATTTCTAGTGAAGCTCCAACCTTAAAAACACATTATTTAAATTACAATTCTTCACCTCCAACATACACAAAAGACATCAAAACTGTATCTGGTATTGTTTCTGATACAACGGGTGCTTTACCTGGTGTAAGTGTTCTTGTAAAAGGAACTACCATTGGAACTGAAACCGACTTTGATGGTCATTATTCTATTACAATTCCAGAAAACGCTGTGGTTTTATCTTTTTCCTATTTAGGCTATAAAACTGTAGAAAGAAATATTCATAGTTCTAATATAAATGTACAAATGGAAGAAGATGCAAATGTACTAGATGAGGTAGTTGTTATCGCAAATGGGGTTAAAAGAGGTCGTAAATCGTTAGGGTTTGCCAAGTTCTCAATAAAAGAAAAGGATTTAAAAAGATTAAAAGAAAGAAATAATTACGCGATCCCAACCAAACAAGTTATCAATCAAACCACGGTCAATTTTGAAATTGCTGCTCCTTATTCATTAAAGTCGAGCAATAAAAATTATACTGTCGGAATGAAGACATATGAGTTGAATGTAGATTATCAATATTATAGTATTCCTAAAATTGATAAACACGCTTTTTTAATTGCCTACGCAAATGACTGGGAGCAACTAAATTTACTAGAAGGAGAAGCTAACATTTATTTTGAAGGAACGTATATTGGTAAATCTTTGTTGGATACTCGATTTGTTACAGATAAATTGAAAATCTCTTTGGGTAGAGATAAAAATATTGTTATTAATAGAAGAAAGTCGAAAGACTTTACAACAAGACAGTTTATAGGAAGTAAAAAACAAGAAAATAGAGCTTGGAGTATTTCCGTAAAAAACAACAAACTTCAAAAAATTAGTATTTCAATTATTGATCAGATACCTGTATCGACTCTGGATGAAATCAAAGTGGAATTAGCAAAAACGAATACTGGAATATTTAATAAGGAAACTGGAGAAATTTTATGGAAATTCGATTTGAACCCTAATTTATCTAAGAATTTACACTTAAGGTATTCAGTGAAATACCCAAAATACCGAAATGTCATTTTAGATTAAATCTTACGTTCTACAACGTAATCTATCATTTGAAGTAATGAATCTTTATAAGCAGAGCTTGGGTAGTTTTCTAAAATTGCCAAGGCTTTGTTTTTATAATCATTCATTTTCTTTGTGGTGTATTCTATTCCGCCATTTTCTTTTACAAAAGTGATGACTTCTTTCACACGTTTTTTATTTGTGTTGTGCTTCTTAACAGAATTGATCAACCATTTCTTCTCTTTTTCTGAACAGGTATTCAGTGTATGAATTAATGGCAATGTCATTTTTTGCTCTTTGATATCAATTCCGGTTGGTTTTCCAATCTTCTCATCAGAATAATCAAATAAATCATCTTTAATCTGGAAAGCAATCCCGATATATTCACCAAACTTTCTCATTTGTTGAACCGTTTCTTGGTTGGCTCCAACAGAAGCAGCTCCAATTCCACAACATGCAGCAATTAATGTCGCTGTTTTCTGACGAATAATTTCGAAATAAATTTCTTCTGTAATATCTAGTTTACGTGCTTTTTCGATCTGTAATAATTCCCCTTCGCTCATTTCACGAACGGCAATAGAAATTAATTTCAGTAAATCGAAATCTTCATTATCAATAGACAATAACAATCCTTTAGACAATAAATAATCGCCCACCAAAACAGCTATTTTATTTTTCCACAGCGCGTTAATTGAGAAAAAACCTCTACGTCTATTACTATCATCAACCACATCATCATGCACCAACGTTGCTGTATGGATTAGCTCTACCACTGAAGCACCTCGATACGTACGTTCATCAAAACCACCATCAGAAACCATTTTAGCGACTAAAAAAACAAACATCGGACGCATTTGTTTTCCTTTTCTACGAACTATATAATAGGTAATTCTGTTTAATAGCGGTACTTTAGAAAGCATCGAATCTTTGAATTTCTCTTCAAAGAGTTCCATTTCATTTTGTATCGGAAGTTTTATTTGCTCTACAGGCTTCATTTAGGCTGAATAAGTTTCAGAGCTATCAAAAGTAAGAAATAAAAGTGTAGGTTTTATACTTTTTTATTCTAGGTGA
>JAESTN010000393.1 GCA_016763595.1 Flavobacteriaceae bacterium
AGGCACGTTAAATGCATTTAATGGAATACCTCTACTATTTTGAGATTTCGCATATCCTTTTAACAAGAATTTATCTTTGTTTTGAAAATTGTTTTTGGCCTGAGATTTTGTATTGATATATAATTCTTCAAAGACATAGGTTTCTTTATCTATTGTCGAAGTCAAAGAATTTGATAGATCGGCTCCAAAAGGCTCTGTTTCAGGGAAAATGATAAATCCTTTGTTAGAATTTACCGTAATGTTTTCTACATAATCAAAAAAGCCATCACCACCTGCAACAGCAAATGCACTTTGGTCTAATTTATCTAAATTTAAAACATTTAATAATGTTTTTTGATCTAATCCTGGCGTTTCTGCATTCTGTAATGTATTAGATGGCACTCCTGTTTTATCATCTCTATACATAATCTCAAATCTAAAACCGTCTTGAGATAATGGAAAAACACCTAATGCATATACATTCTTCATCATCAACCTCCATGTAGGAAAGGGCAATTGAGTACCAGGTCTCTTGGTGGTAATAATTTCGCTACGCAGTAATTTTACGGCTAAATTATTGGGTGCGTTAATTCCATCATTAGACAACTCTCCAACTTTAAAAGAGGTTTCAGAACTACCTACCACAGTATATTCAAAGGCAACAGCCAATACTTCTCCGTCAGATAATTTTCTATTTAAAGAAATAAATCCTAATTGAGGGTTTAACGTATATTCATTGGCCTCTAACTTTCTTGCATTTTGCAACACAGAGTAATCTGTTCCTTGCTTCATATTAAAACCAGACAAGGCAGAATTTACTGTTGCAATATCTCTAATACCTCCAGTAGTTGTTAAAACTGAAGATAGGTTATTTGCCGAATTTGCAGGTATATTTTGCCCAAACACTTGTGGTGGCGATGTAGCAATTACATTGGCATTCACAATATTAATAGGTTCTGATTCTCCAATATCTGCCAATGCAACAATACTTCTAAAGTTTTCTGTATTAGAACTTCTGTTTGTAACCCAAACTTCTATTCTTGTAATAGTAATTGGACTACTTATAAGTGGATAATTTTTTAATGAGTTTTTATAATTTTCTCTAAAGTATTGTGCTAAAAAAAAGTGTCTGTCATCATCATAGTCAGTTGCTCTTAATTCGAAGGATTCAATAGATGCTCCCGCTTCTGCTGTAACAGTTTTACTCTCTGAGTTTTGTTGAGAATACACCGCTGTAACAGACGTTTTACCAAATTGCAACTCCGTTTTTACACCAAACAAACTTTGAGATCCATTTATTAATGAATTCTTAATAGGCATAGAAACATTACCTGCTTCAATTTTTCGAATAATATCATCTTCTGTTGGTGTATATTCTAATTTAATTAAATTCTGAAAATCGAAGGTCGCCTGCGTATCATAATCTGCGGTTACTTTTAATCGTTTCCCAACTTTTGCTATAATACTTGCGCTTATTTGTTGATCAAAATCAAAGGTAAAACTGCTTCTATTATTTTCTGATAATTGCGGATTTTCTACGTTCTGATAAATACCACCCAATTTGATGTTTAAGCTACCCGATGGAATTACCTCAACTGAATTACCTCCAAAAATAGATTCGAAAAATTTAGAGTTTACATAATATTTCGGTAATAAATTCCGTTGAGCAGCCTTCGCTCCTTTCTTCTTACTTAATGCGTCATTTTTTTCTTTAAAATATTCTTTAATATCTTTCTTTAAACGATAGCTCTGATATGCTGCTGGTGACATATAGATTGGAATACCAATTTTAAAATCTCCTAACTTTTCTACAACAATATACTTGTTCAATTTTTTATCAAATCGAACAACATAACTAGATGGATTATTTAAAAATAAGGGGCCTCTTTGATTGGCTTTAAAATTGTATTTAAGTTTCGGAATGGAATCTTTTTTAATAGAATCCTGCTTTGTAGTTGTGGTTTGTGAAAAAACAGATGTAGTTGCTATTAAAGCAACTACACATATAATTAAAGTATGAAAATATCTATTTTTCAAATTGACTACAAACTTTTTAATGCTTTCTTAATCAAGACTTCAACAGAAGCATCTACGTGCTCTTTTAAAATTGCAATTAATACCTTCTCAGATTGTTTTCTGTTAAAACCTAACACTTCTAAAGCTGATAACGCCTCATTTTTATTAGTATTGCTTGGTGCAAGAGAAATTGCATCCATATCAAATGTTTTTAAAATTTTATCTTTTAAATCTATAATAACTCGTTGCGCTGTTTTTGCTCCAATTCCTTTAACAGATTGTATTAGTGCAATGTTTTCTGTAGCTATTGCTTGCTGAATTTCTTCTGATGACATTGAAGACAACATTGTTCTTGCGATACTTGGTCCTACTCCAGAAACAGAAATAAGCAATCTAAAAATTTCTCTTTCTGTCTTATTAATAAATCCATACAACGTGTGAGAATCTTCTTTTACAGTTAAATGAGAATACAATGAAATTGCTTCACTATCGGGCAAAGAAGAAAACGTATTTAAAGAAATATGTAATAAATAACCTACTCCAGAACAATCAATAACAACATATGTTGCCGTTTTCTCTACTAATCTTCCTTTAATCTGAGTTATCATTTATTGCTTTTTTTATTATGAATTATTTTTCTGTTTTTGTTGTGCATCTACTACTGCTACTGCAGACATATTTACCATTTCATCAACACTTGCTCCTAATTGTATTATATGAACCGGTTTTTTTAACCCCATCATAATTGGACCAATAGATTCTACCTTATCAACCTGCTTCATTAATTTATACGTAATGTTTGCAGCATCTAAATTAGGGAAAATAAGTACATTTACTTTTTTACCATTTAACTTAGAAAACGGAAATTCTTTTGCCAACATTTCTTTATTCAAAGCAAAATCTGCTTGTAGTTCTCCATCAATAACAACATCCGGAAAATGTCTATGTATATAAGAAACTGCTTCTCTAATTTTTATTGCACTTTCTGAATTAGAAGATCCAAAATTAGAATAAGATAACATCGCAATATTTGGTTTTACTCCAAACATTCTTGCCAATGAATATGTAAGTTGAGAAATTTTTGCTAAATCCTTGGCATTTGGGTTTACATTTATAGTCGTATCCGCTAAAAATAACGGCCCTTGTTTGGTTAACATCAAGTTTGCTGCTGCAACTCTAGTAATTCCTTTGGCTTTTTCTATCAATTCCAACATTGGTTTCACAACTGATGGATATGACC
>JAESTN010000394.1 GCA_016763595.1 Flavobacteriaceae bacterium
ATCTTTAGTTGATTTATCACCATCGGAATATATAAGGTCCATTAGACTCAAAAGAGCAAGAACCCTATTAAAAAATAGAAATATTAACATAAGTGAAGTGGCGTACTCCGTGGGGTTTTCCAACCCAAAATACTTTAGTACGAGTTTTAAAAAATACTTTGGACAAAGCCCTTCAGCATTCGTAGCTGAAATAAAATCTGACTATTCGTAATTTCATATTAAAAAAGAGCCATTTCCGTTTATTACCAACAACCTTTAGTCCAAACAAGCCTGACACTTCAAGAGGCAATTGATGTCAATGAACCTATTGGATGTCTCATTTTTTACGGGCAATTTGATTATTGACAAGCAGGGGTGATGGTTATACAGATTGCTGTTGCTGATACGCGTACGGAAATTGTGCTATTATTTTTACTTCTATAACGAACGGATTAAACAAGCTAGTTCTATTTTTACTATCTAAACGTGTTGTCGAGATAGTAAAAAAACAGGTATAATAGACAAAAAGGAAGCGCTATTTTTTACCGACATACAAGCGAAAACCAAATGATTTGGATGCGGCATTTTGCGGTCAATTTGGTTTTATATTTTTATTTGTCGGTCTATTTGTTGGTCTAAAGAAATAAAAGTTTCTGTTCTTGCAACCCCTTTAATGGTCTGAATATCATTATTTAACAAGTGCATGAGGTCCTCATTGTTTTTACACAGCATCTTAATGAAAATTGCGTAATTACCAGTAGTATAATGGCTTTCTACAACTTCAGGAATTTCTTTTAATCTTTTGATGGCAGAATTATACATGCTTGAAGAATCTAAAAATATACCAATAAATGCAGTTGTGGTGTACCCTAAAGCTTTTGGGTTTAATACCATTTTTGAACCAACGATTAGTTCGGAGTATTCTAGTTTTCTTAACCGTTGATGAATTGCTGCACCCGAAATCCCTACTTCTCTAGCAATAGTTAGAATAGGTGTTCTAGCATCTTCAACTAAACGTTTGATAATAATTTTATCAATTCCGTCTATTTTAATACCTTCTATCATTAATTTGTTTGTTAAAGTTGATTAGAGGGGGGTGTAAAGATAAAAAAAATTAGGATATATAACTATATCCTAATTTTTTATTTACAAAATAAACTAAATTCGCTGTTTATGCTTTCATTTCGAAATCTTCCATAAATTTAGTTGTGTAGTTCCCAGATAGATAGCCAGGATGATCCATTAGCTGTCTGTGGAAGGGAATTGTTGTTTTTACACCTTCAATTACAAATTCATCTAATGCTCTTTTCATTTTACTAATTGCTTCTTCTCTTGTTTGAGCTGTTACAATTAATTTTGCGATCATAGAATCGTAGTTTGGAGGAATAGAATATCCTGAATACACATGTGTGTCAATTCTAATTCCATGACCTCCCGGTGCATGAAAGGTTGTAATCTTTCCAGGAGCTGGTCTAAAGTTGTTATAAGGGTCTTCTGCATTAATTCTACATTCTATAGAGTGCATCTTTGACAAGTAATTTTTCCCAGAAATTGGTACGCCTGCTGCAACTAAAATTTGCTCACGAATTAAATCGAAATCTATAACCTGTTCGGTAATAGGATGCTCAACCTGAATTCTAGTATTCATTTCCATGAAATAGAAATTTCGATGTTTGTCTACTAAAAATTCAACCGTTCCAGCGCCTTCGTATTTTATATATTCAGCGGCTTTTACTGCTGCATCTCCCATTGCTATACGCAACTCATCAGTCATAAACGGAGAAGGTGTCTCTTCTGTTAGTTTTTGATGACGACGTTGTACTGAACAATCTCTTTCAGATAAATGACAGGCTTTTCCAAAGGAATCTCCAACAATTTGAATCTCAATATGACGTGGCTCTTCAATTAGTTTTTCAAGATACATATCGTCATTTCCAAAAGCTGCTTTTGCTTCTTGTCTTGCAGATTCCCATGCATTTTGTAGTTCTTCTTCTTTCCAAACGGCACGCATTCCTTTTCCACCACCTCCAGCAGTTGCTTTTAGCATTATGGGTATGCCAAATTCAGCAGTTAACTTTTTACATTCATCAAAATCCTTTATAATTCCTTCTGAACCGGGTATACATGGAACGCCTGCTTCAATCATAGTTGATTTAGCAGATGCTTTGTCTCCCATTTGGTCAATCATATCTCCAGTAGCACCAATAAACTTGATGTTATGTTCAGCACATAAATTTGAGAATTTTGCGTTTTCAGCTAAAAAACCATATCCTGGGTGTATTGCATCTGCATTTGTAATTTCTGCAGCGGCAATAATGTTTGACATTTTTAAATAAGATTCACTACTAGGAGCTGGGCCAATACAAACTGCTTCATCAGCAAACTTAACATGTAAGCTTTCTGCATCTGCAGTAGAATATACTGCAACAGTTTTAATACCCATCTCTTTACAAGTTCTAATTACACGCAGTGCAATTTCACCTCTATTGGCAATTAATATTTTTTTAAACATATTTCTTTCGGTTATGAGTTTAGAGTTATGAGTTTAGCGTTAGTTTGTTTAACGTCTAATCTCTAAAACCTAACGTCTAATTTATGATGGATCTACTAAAAATAATGGTTGATCAAACTCTACAGGAGAAGAGTCATCAACTAATACTTTAACGATTGTTCCTGCTACTTCAGATTCAATTTCGTTAAATAATTTCATTGCTTCAATAACACATACGGTATCTCCAACACTTATAGATTGTCCTACTTCTGCGAAGTTAGGCTTGTCTGGAGATGGTTTTCTGTAGAAAGTTCCAATAATTGGAGATTTTACAGTAATATATTTTGAGTCATCATCTTCGTTGGCAGCGGGTGTTGCAGAGGCTGCAGGCGCTTCAGCGGTAGCAGGTACAGCCACCGGAACTTGCATTTGCGGCATACCAACCATTGGACTGGCTTGTACGATTGTCGTTTCTGTTTTTGAAGGCCCAGTTTTAATAGTGATTTTTATATCTTCCATTTCTAACTTTACCTCACTTGCACCAGATTTTGCTACAAATTTAATAAGATTTTGAATTTCTTTAATATCCATATTCTTAGTTTTTAGTTGTTTGATTTTTATGAGTTATAGGCCCACTTTAAATAGATAGCTCCCCATGTGAAACCACCACCAAAAGCGGCAAAAATTATATTGTCTCCTTTTTTTAATTGACTTTCATAGTCTGCTAATAACAGCGGCAAAGTACCAGACGTTGTATTTCCGTATTTATGGATATTCACCATTACTTTCTCACTTTCTAAGCCAACTCTTCTCGCTGTGGCCTCAATAATTCTATTATTAGCTTGATGTGGTGCTAACCATTGAATATCTTCTTTTTTAAGGTTGTTTCTAGTAAGCATTCTTTCTGCTGCATCTGCCATATTTGAAACGGCAAATTTAAATACGGTTTTCCCTTCTTGATGAACTGCGTGTTGTCCATTTTTTAAAGTTTCTTCAGAGGCTGGTAGTATTGAACCACCTGCTTCTACATTTAAAAAGGTTCTTCCGTTACCGTCACTTCTAAGATATTCATCTTGTACCCCTAGACCTTCGTCATTAGGTTCGAATAACGCTGC
>JAESTN010000395.1 GCA_016763595.1 Flavobacteriaceae bacterium
TAAAGATGGCTCATTTGACAAATTATTCTTATATAATTTAAGATTGTGGCAATTGCAAATGATGTACGACATGGAAAATGTTGCATTTAAAGCAAGGTCAGAAATGAATCATGACTTAAGAGTTGCATCCTTAATTTTAGTACATAGCAATCCGTTAGCTATTAAGTTTAGAATGGATGAAAAACAATTTGATGTTGACGGCGCTTATAATATTAGATACGAAATCATAAAAAAACGTATTGACAAAGCACACATAAAAGACACAAATGAACGTTTAACGGTTCCTGGAAAAATAGCTATTGTATATTCTCAAGACAGCGATGCCATTGAGTATTTAAAATATATAAAGTTCTTACAATCTAAAAAGCAATTGGGAAAAGTAGAGAAACTAGAAATTGAAGACTTACAAGGTGTCTCTGGATTAAAAGCACTTCGTGTGGAAGTACTATTTAACAAAGATTTTAATGAAGAAAAAGCAATCTCTTTTAATGATTTAATCGAAGAATTAAAAGCTTAAATCATCCCCGTTTCCTGCATTTTAAATGCAAGGGCAAACGCAGTAACAGAAACGATAATTCCAATCATAAAAACCAGATAGGTGACTCTTAATATCTTGTATTTTCTACTCAATACTTTCCCTAGAAAATACAAGTCTTTTGTCATAGAACTGTACAGGTATTCCTTGTTTTTCATTAATTCTCCCATCGCCCATTCAAATTCTGGTAAACTCATTTTATGAAAATTCCCAAAGAATAATAAATTTACTTTTTTATCCTCTACATCCTTTCTCGTAAACTTCCCTTCAGTAACATTTGGTCTTGTGGCAATAACAGATAGTATAATAGACGCCACTGTAAAAGCGATAAAAATAATGGTTGGAGTAATTAAATATTGATTAGAAGGGTTGTCTAATTTTGGCAAAAGGCTAGACAATGCTAAAGAGATAATAATTGCATTTACAGACAGTAAAATATTGGCTTTTGTATCTGCAATATCACTTAACGTAATATGGTTTCTTAAGGTAACTCTAAACATGGTTTCGATACCACGTTCTGGAGTTTTAGCTTTTTGCTTTTTAAGCTTTAATTCTTCTTTTTTAGTAGATTCTTTCCGATCTTCTCGTTTTATTTTTTTCTGAGATTTAAATAATTGTGCTAAATTTTTATCTTTTCCCTGTTGCCAGTTTTCTTGAGCATAACTGGTATGATAATTATGGTTATTTGCTAAGAACTGAATGTTTTCTTGAATCCATTCTGAATCAGAATAATCTTTATCACGTACTAAATTCACCTCTTCTTTTAGTAAATCACTAACATCTGAAAATCCTTTTTTACCTAAATGAGCACAATCTGCATCTCTCATTACTTTTTCTAAAATATCATCAGGATCAGCTCCCATTTTAGTTGCTCTAATTATTCTACTAACATCATTAATAATAGAATCATCAATATTATATTCTTCTAAAAAATTTGTTGCTATTCTAACACTAGACTCTTCATGATTATCACCTCCTTTTACATAACCCACATCATGAAACCACGCAGCAAGCAATAAAACATTTGCATCTACTTCAGAAATATTCTCACCGACTATTAATTCTTTCATCGCATTTACAACACGTTGTGTATGGCTTAAATTATGATATAAAAAATCATTACTTAACTCTTTGGTTAATAATGAAAAAACATATTTTTCGGTTTTAAGCAACAAGGTCTCCATAAAAGAATTATTTTTATACTAAAGTAAAAAAAATTAGATGAACAGTCCAAAGTATTTGAGCATAATTATAACGGTACTACTATTAACTAATTGTGCAACTTACAAACCCCAATACAAAAACAACAATCCAATTTCCAATACCTCTGCTACAAAAGACATCGCACATTCATTTTATTTACTTGGAGATGGAGGAAACTCACCAATTGGAAGTGAAACTATTACTTTAAAAAGAGTAAGGACAGCATTAACAGCGGCTTCAAAAAATAGTACATTATTATTTTTAGGAGACAATATTTATCCTGCTGGAATGCCTAAAAAAGGACACACACAAAGAAATTTTGCTGAACACCAATTAAATATTCAGACAGATATTGTTAAGAACTTTAAAGGAAACACCATATTCATTCCAGGAAACCATGATTGGTATGCAAATGGATTAAAAGGATTGGAACGACAAGAAAATTACATTAAAAAGATTCTTGGTAAAAATTCCTTTTTACCTAAAAATGGATGCCCAATTGACAAAGTTGACATTTCAAATGATATTGTTTTAATAACCATAGATAGCGAATGGTATTTAACAAACTGGGACAAACATCCAACAATAAACGATGACTGTGAAATAAAAACAAGGTCTCGGTTTTTTGATGAATTTGAAGGGTTGGTAAAAAAAGCAAGAGGCAAAACAACCATTATAGCAATGCATCATCCAATGTATACAAATGGACCCCACGGAGGTCAATTTTCTTTACAACAACAATTGTTTCCTACTGGAGGATCTATTCCACTACCAATTCTAGGAACCTTTATCAATATATTAAGAAAAACAAGTGGCTTAAGCAATACCGATTTACAAAACAAAAGATACCTAGAGTTTAAAAACAGAATTGTGACACTATCTCAAGAAAATGCAAAGGTAATTTTTGTTGCTGGGCATGAGCATAGTTTACAGTACATTGTTAAAGACAACTTGCCTCAAATAGTGAGTGGTTCTGGATCTAAAGTAAACCCGACAAGAAATATTGGAGGAGGGTTGTTTTCTGCTGGGATTCCTGGGTACGCACGTTTAGATATTTATAAAGATGGCTCTTCTGATGTTACTTTTATTGCTTCAGAAGAAAACAAAATTCTCTTTCAAACTCAAGTTTTAAAACCGAATCAGGTTGAATTAAATCAAGAATACCCTACAAATTCTGATCAATATACATTCGCATCTATCTATACCAAAGAAGAAATTACAAAAGGAAAATTCTACAAATACCTCTGGGGAAAACGATACAGAAAACAGTACGGAACAAAAGTAAAAGCAAAAAATGTACATTTAGACACACTATTTGGAGGTTTAAAGCCGATACGAAAAGGGGGTGGACATCAGTCAAAATCATTACGCTTAGAAGACAAAGAGGGTCGAGAATATGTAATGCGTGCATTGCGTAAAAATGCGTTGCAATATTTACAAGCTGTAGCATTTAAAACACAATACATAGAAGGTCAATTTGACGGCACCTATTCAGAAGGGCTATTATTGGATGTATTTACCGGGTCACATCCTTATGCACCTTTTACGGTTGCTACATTAGCGAATGCCATTGGTGTTTTACATACCAAACCACAATTATTTTATGTTCCAAAACAAAAAACATTAGCTCATTTTAATGAGGAGTTTGGAGACGAACTATATATGATAGAAGAACGTGCAGCCTCTGGTCACGGAGATAAAGCAAATTTTGGATATGCCAACAAGGTCATTAGCACAAATGATGTACTTAAAAAAATTCGTAAAAATGCAAACTCAATTATTGATGAGAGTGCTTACATTAGAGCTCGATTATTCGATATGGTTTTAGGAGATTGGGATCGACACGAAGACCAATGGAGATGGGCCGCTTTTAAAGAGAATAACAAAACTATTTACAGGCCTTTTCCGAGAGATAGAGATCAGGTGTTTTCTATAATGGCAGATGGCGCACTATTAAACTACATCACAAAATCTGTACCTTCTTTGCGTTTGATGCAATCTTATGAAGAAGAAATGGGCAACACTAAATGGTTTAACTTAGAACCATACCCTTTAGATATGGCCATCATAACGGAAGCTAAAAAAACGACTTGGGATACAGAAGTTTTATTTATTCAAAAAAACATTACCGATCAAATTATTGATGAAGCGTTGCGTTATTTTCCTTCAGAAGTAACGGATCAAGCTGTTGCAGATATCAAACGAAAATTGAAAGGCAGAGTTCGAAACTTACAAAAAATATCTAACGAATATTTTGAGCACATGAACAATTTTGCTGTGATTAGAGGGACAGATAAGGATGATTATTTCGAAATCGAAAGACTGGCTAACGGAATTACTCAAGTTACTGGATACCGCATTAAAAAAGGTAAAAAAGACGACATCTTTCACCAAAAGAAATACAACGCTAATGCAACCAAAGAAATTTGGATTTATGGTTTAGATGACAAGGATGAATTTAAAGTTTTTGGAGCGTACTCTAAAGGAAGTTTTGTTCGAATTATTGGTGGACAGAACAACGACATTTATAATATCCTAAACGGTCATAAAGTAAAAGTATATGATTACAAATCGAAAAAGAATACTTTTCTAACAAATAAAGGGCGTAAAAAACTAACAGATTCATACACGACCAATGTATATGATTACAAGAAGTTAAAATATAGTTCAACTGAAGTATTCCCAACATTTGGAGTAAACCCTGATGATGGTTTGAAACTGGGCTTACTCGGTGTTTTTACCAATTATGGTTTTGACAGAAACCCATTTACTTCTCAATACTCTTTAGCAACCTCTTATTATTTTGCAACAGAAGGGTTTGATATCAAATTTACAAGTGAATTTGCGAATGTAATCGGCAACTGGAATTTTGGATTAGAAGCAGAATTTACCAGTCCAAATTACAGTGTAAACTTTTTTGGTTTTGGAAATGAAACTGTCAACCCTAATTTTATAGATGAAAACACATACAACGAAGATTACAACAGAGTGAAACTGCGTAAAAACTCAATTGCTCCTTATTTTATCTGGAGAGGTAAATTAGGTGGTAATTTTAAAATTGGTGCAAGTTACGAATCTATTGAGGTAGACAATACAAACGGTCGTTATATCGCAACTAGCAGTCTAACTAATAAAAATACATTTTTAGGTGCTGAAGCACACTACAACTTTGAAAATCAAGACAACAAGGCCTTTCCTACATTAGGAATGAAAGTTGATATTACTGTTGGATACAAATCAAATACAGAAAGTAACACAAGTTTTGGATATCTCATTCCCGCTTTAAGCTTCAATTATAAATTAGTAACCAATGGTCAATTAGTACTCGCAACCAAGATAAAAAGTCATTTGAATTTCGGGAATGGGTTTGAGTTTTATCAAGGTGCTTCTATTGGAGCACATGATGGATTACGAGGATATAGAAACCAACGTTTTACAGGTAAGAATTCTTTTTATCAAAGTACTGACATTCGCTTAAACCTACGTAAAATTAAAACAGGCCTACTACCATTGCACATTGGTATTTATGGCGGTTATGATTACGGAAGGGTTTGGCTTGAGCATGACCTTACAAATAATTGGAACTCTTCTTTTGGAGGTGGTGTTTTCTTAAATGCTGCGGATATGATTTCGGCAAACTTAGGAGTTTTCAAAGGTGATGAATATGCAAGAGTTGCATTTTCTTTAGGCTTCTCATTTTAAATTTAAAAGATGGTACAATTTACATTAGTTTTTGCAGCAGTTTTCGGAATGCTAGCAATCATATTAGGCGCTTTTGGTGCGCATGCATTGAAAAAAATATTGAACGAAGAGCAACTAAAAAGTTTTGAAACCGGTGTAAAATACCAAATGTATCACGCCATTGTGTTGCTACTACTTGGGTTTCAATTAGAATTTACACAACCCATAGAAAACTATATTGTGTATAGTTTCATTGGTGGTATCATCCTTTTTTCTTTTTCTATTTATGGATTGGTGATTTCTTCTGCTATGAATAAAAAACTCCGCTTTTTAGGACCAATCACCCCATTGGGTGGATTGCTTCTTACTATTGGCTGGGGGTTGTTTTTGTATTATGTAGTAACTTCTCTTTAATTGAAAAAGAATACAAATTCCCCTTTATAAACATTGAATATTCGTCTGTAATAAACAAGGTATAGTCATCTGTAAAACAAATGCCCTCTTTTTGAGAAGTGTGATCTAATGGAGTCTATATAAAATTGCCAGAAAAAAAGTATTCCAATTAAAAATTAATAGTGCTACAAAATGGAATCGTAACGTACTAAAACAAACTTTTATCAATATATAAAAACAGCTGCCCATGCTGCATTACAAAAATTATCATTACAAAATGTCCAATTAAATTATACAACTACGCAAGATTACACTTATCTTTAAATTCAAATGCCTCAAATATGGAATTTAAATTAACAGTATAAATTCAATTTTAAGCTGTGATCCTATTTTTGTAAAGTACATTGAAAAATCGATTACTTAAATTTATTCTTCTGCCCCTTTTAATCAAGAGCTTGTAAAATGAATTTATCGAAAATAAAAGAAATAGTAAATCAACCGATTGATATAGCCGGACTGGTGGTCTTTAGAATAACTTTTGGGTTGATTTTATCGTGGGAAATATTTCGATATTTTAACCACAATTGGATTAAGCGCTATTGGATAGATCCAACGTTTTATTTCACGTATGAAGGGTTCAGCTGGGTGACACCATTGACAGGTGATGGCATGTACTACCTTTTTTACTTCTTAGGAATTCTTGCTTTTTTTATTGCTATTGGGTTTCTATATAGAATAAGCACCATTTTATTCTTTTTAGGATTCACGTACACCTTTTTACTTGACAAAACCAATTACCTCAATCACTTTTATTTAATCATTTTGCTCAGTTTTATTATGATTTTCTTACCCGCAAATCGAGCATTTTCAATTGATGCAAAGATTTTTCCAAAAATAAAAAGAGATTGGGTGCCGGGCTGGACATTGTGGTGGCTAAGATTGCAATTAGGAATCGTTTTCTTTTTTGGAGGGGTTGCGAAAATAAATAGTGACTGGTTACAAGGTGAACCAATGAGAAAATGGCTTGCATCTCGTACTGACTTCCCCATAATTGGGCAATGGTTTACAGAAGAATGGATGGTCTATCTTTTTACGTACAGTGGACTTTTCATTGATTTATTAATTTTTCCATTATTGATTTTTCGAAAAACTCGTACCCTTGCTATTATTACTCTCATATTATTTCATTTAATAAACGCTCAATTGTTTAGCATCGGAATTTTCCCCTGGTTTATGATAGGAGCCAGCACCCTTTTTTTTCCACCAAATAAACTGCGATTTTGGAAAAAATTGAACGTTAAAAAACCCAATCCCTTTGCAACATCAAAATGTGTTTTATGGGGCTTAGGAATCTATTTGTTGATTCAAATAACAATCCCCCTTCGTCATTTTTTATTTAAAGGAAATGTTAGTTGGACAGAGGAAGGCCATCGGTTTTCATGGCATATGAAATTACGTAGTAAATCGTCTACAATAAAATTCTATATTGTAAATAGCGAAACTAAAAGCACCACTAAGGTTACATTGTCTAACTATCTTACAAAACGTCAACGTAAAAAAATAAAAGCCAAACCAGATATGATTGTACAGTTTGCTCACTTCTTAGCAGCAGAAATCATTCAAGAAGATCAAAAAAATAATGTGAAGATAACCGTTAATGCTCAATGCGGTCTTAATGGAAGACCTAAAACCTATTTAATAGATACCCAGATCGATTTATCTAAGATTAAGTATCCTTTCTATAAAAAAGCAAATTGGATTCTACCTCTTGATATTCCACTCAAATAACAGCAATTACTTTATAAGATACCTATATTATAACTACATGCTAAAAAAATGTTCCTGTATGTTGTTATAACTCGCTACCAATTCAATTTTAAAGAATATAAATTTCCTTTTGTTGACACTGAATATTCGTCTGTAATAAACAAGGTGTTATCGTCTTTAAAACAAACCCCCTCTTTTTGAGAAGTGTGATCTAATGGAATTTCTGTTAGTTCAGAGGCGAAAAAATCATGTACTTCAAAATTCGTCAAGACAAAAATAGCTTGATGATTTAACAGCACGACTTTCTTTCCGTCTTCAGAAATATCTGCAGCTGTAATTCGGCAATCTATATGGTTGCAAAAAGAATATTCAGAAATAAACGTTGCTACATGTTTCCCTTTTACATTAGGCACTTTAAACAATAACGTTCTCCCCAGTCTTTTCTTCTGTCGGCTCTTTGTAAAAATGTAAAAATAGTTTTGATAATAAAAAAAGGCTTCTGCATCATAAGAGGTTTTTTTTTGCCCTTCTAACTTCGGATATTCGAAACTAATTTTGGATACGGCAACCTCATCTTGATTTAACAGCTCTTGGTTCTCAATTTTTAGAATGCTCAATTTTCTTCTCTTACGGTTGTTGTTTCCGAAGTCACCAATATACAGGTTTCCGTTTTCATCAGAAGCCAAATCTTCCCAATCGTGATTTTTTGCAATTACTTTAACAACCTTTTCTATTTCTCCTAGTTGATTCACTCCAAATACTTCCGATCTATTTCCTGAGTCATTAACCATCCAAATTAAGTCTGAATTGACTATAATTTCATTTCCAGAAACTTCTTTTAAAGATTTTGAGAGATCAGTAACTAGTGTTAGTTGCCCAAAGTTTTGGCAACTCATTAATCCCAAAAAAGAAAAAAACATCAAAAAACGCCTCATCATCATATTTTACTATACAAATATTCTTAAATACATTTAGCCCCGCGTCTATTTAGCAATAACTTATAATTGATTTTTTATTTTAATCAACTCCGCTTTTACCGACTCTAACCTTGTTATCAATTCATGATTATGAATCGTACTATCAGGGTTTTTCTTTAATTTTTGTTTTGCGCCATCTAAGGTAAATCCACGTTCTTTTACAAGATTGTAAATCAGCTTAAAGTTTGTAATATCATCTGAGGTAAAAAGTCGATTTCCTTTGGCATTTTTTTTAGGTTTAATGACATCAAATTCTTTTTCCCAAAAACGCACTAATGATGTATTTACATTAAACGCTTTTGCTACTTCTCCAATTTTGTAATACCTCTTTTCTGGTAAATCTATATGCATTAATCTAGTGATTGATTTTCAACAGATGCCATTTCTAGCATTCTGTCATATTCTTCTGGAGTTAAATCATTAAAGTAATAATACACAGGATTTACTTTTCTATTATTCTTATGTACTTCGTAATGTAAATGTGGCGCAGTAGAAGTTCCCGATGTACCCACATACCCAATTAAATCTCCTCTTTTTATCTTTTGATTTTTACGAACTACATATTTCTCCATGTGCCCATACACAGTAACATACCCATAACCATGCTTAATTTTAACATAATTTCCTAATCCTTTTCTAGTTCGTACCGCTTTTATAATTACTCCATTTCCTGTTGCATACACCGGGGTTCCTTTTGGAGCAGAAAAATCCATTCCCCAGTGGTATTTTCTGGTTTTATAAATTGGATGCACGCGATACCCATAACCAGAGGCCATTCGTTTTAAATTCTTATTTGCAACGGGTTGAATTGCCGGAATTGAAGCCAACATTTCTTCTTTATCTTTTGCCAGTCTCACAATTTCATCCAATGACTTTGATTGTACTACCAGTTGTTTAGATAAAATGTCCAACTCTTTAGTCGCTTTTTTTATCATTGCAGAATTGTCAAATCCTTCTAAATCTTTATACCTGTTTACACCTCCAAAACCTGCTTTTCGTTGTTCTTCAGGAATCGGATTTGCTTCAAAATAAACCCGATAAATTGTATTGTCTCTTTCCTGCAACTCGTTTAAAATCTTAGAACTTTCCTCGATCCGTTTACTGAGTAATTCGTAATGTAATTTCAGATTCTCAAACTCCCTTTTTTGTGTTCTCTCATTGGGCGACATTAAAAATTGACTAAAGCCAATAAAGCCAAAAAAAGCAACTAGAACAACAGCTAAAACCGCAAAAGTAGACTTCCTAAAAACATCCTTCTTTTTACGTTCAATCTTTCTATAAGATAGTGTATCCGCGTCGTAATAATATTTTACCTTTGCCATAATCTTAAATGTACTATTTTTGTGTTCTTTACATAAGAACAGACAAATTTACAAAATGTTTTACAACTGCATTTATTTGCAGGATATTTA
>JAESTN010000396.1 GCA_016763595.1 Flavobacteriaceae bacterium
TGCCATGTTTGATTGAATTTAGTATGAAAGAATATAATAGTACATTAAAACATTTTTAATAGATAATTCATGAATCCAACGACCCTATTCTATATCCTAATTGCAATTCTTATCGTCAATTTTATTATTGATAAGGTTCTAGACATACTTAATTCAAGACATTTTGATGATGTGATTCCGAGTGAATTAGAAGATGTCTATGAAAAAGAAGAATATGAAAAATCGCAAGCCTATAAAAAAACCAATGCTAAATTCTCTACTATAACTGGATTGTTTTCTTTGGTATTGACACTTTCTTTTTTCTTTTTTGACGGGTTTAAATATGTTGATGAGATTGCAAGAAATTATAGTTCAAACACCATTCTAATTACATTGATTTTCTTTGGAATTATACTCATTGGTTCAGACCTTATAAACACCCCTTTTTCTATGTACAAAACCTTTGTGATTGAAGAAAAATTTGGATTTAACAAAACGACCAAAAAGACTTTTGTTTTTGATAAAATTAAAGGGTTGTTAATGACAGTGGTTCTTGGTGGTGGCCTTCTAGCATTGATTGTTTGGTTTTATGAATTTTCTGGTAGCAACTTTTGGATATATGCATGGGTTGTTGTTGCAATCTTCTCTGTGTTTATGAATATGTTCTATTCTAAGTTAATTGTTCCATTATTTAACAAGCAAAAACCATTGGAAGACGGCGCGTTAAAAACAGCAATTGAAGACTATGCTCAAAAAGTAGGCTTTACAGTAAACAACATATTTGTGATTGATGGTTCAAAACGTTCAACCAAAGCAAATGCCTATTTTTCTGGTTTTGGAAAACAAAAACGAATTACATTATATGATACCTTGATACATGATTTAGAAACGGAAGAAATTGTTGCTGTTTTAGCACATGAAGTTGGTCATTATAAGCGTAAACATATTGTGTTTAATCTTACTTCTTCCATTTTATTGACCGGTTTTACACTTTGGTTGCTTTCATTATTTGTGAGTTTACCAATTTTCTCTGAAGCCTTGGGAGTTGCCATTCCGAGTTTTCATATTGGTCTAATTGCATTTGGAATCTTATATTCACCTATTTCAGAAATCACAAGTTTGTTTATGAACATCATGTCTAGAAAGTTTGAATATCAAGCAGATGATTATGCAAAAGCAACTTTTTCCGCAAAAGCTTTAATCACTTCTTTGAAGAAACTTTCTAAAAATAGCTTGAGTAATTTAACCCCACATGCTGCATATGTTTTTATGCATTATTCACATCCAACGTTGTTGCAAAGAGTTCTAAATTTGAATAAATAATTATTAAATCAAAAGTCGAAAAAATCTTTGTTCTATTCAGATTTTATTCTATTTTTAGTATATGACGTATACGGCAACCATAGAAGAGGAAAATAAAGAAATCGCAAAACGATATAAGGACCTATTAAAGGGTACGTATCAAGCGTTGTCTGCAAAAGATAAAAAGTTAATTCGTTCTGCTTTTGACATTTCGGTAGAAGCACATTCTGAGCAACGCAGAAAAACGGGCGAACCTTATATCTACCATCCGATTGCAGTAGCGAAAATTGTTGCCTATGAAATTGGCTTAGGTGCAACATCTATTGCGGCAGCTTTATTGCATGATGTTGTTGAAGACACCGCGTACAATATTGAAGATATGGAGCGGTTATTTGGAGAGAACATTGCTCGTATCGTTAGTGGATTGACAAAAATTTCTCGCTTAAATAAAAGTCAAGATGCCTCTATTCAAGCAGAGAATTTCAGAAAAATGCTATTAACATTGCATGATGATGTTCGCGTTATTTTAATAAAGATTGCAGATCGTTTACACAATATGCAAACGATGGATTCTATGCCTGAACACAAGCAAGTAAAAATCGCATCAGAAACCTTATACATTTATGCCCCTTTAGCACACAGGCTTGGTTTATACAACATTAAAACCGAACTAGAAGACCTAGGTCTAAAATACACAGAACCCGATGTTTATAGTGATATACTGGGTAAAATAACACAAAGTAAAGAAGAACAACAAACATATATAGACTCCTTTTCTGCAACATTACATGAAGGGCTTAAAGAAGAAGATTTTGACTACGATATAAAAGGGAGGAGTAAATCCATTTTTTCTATCCGTAGAAAAATGCGAAAACAGAATGTTTCCTTTGAAGAAGTGTATGATAAGTTTGCCATCAGAATTATATTTAGGCCTGAATCAAAAGATGAAAAATTTGATGCATGGAAAATATATTCTATTGTTACAGATTACTTCAAGCCCAACCCATCACGTTTAAGAGATTGGATTTCGCAACCAAAATCTACTGGCTACGAAGCTTTACACATTACTGTAATAGGACCAGAAAGCAAGTGGGTAGAAGTTCAAATTCGTTCAGAGAGAATGGATGAAATAGCCGAAAAAGGCTACGCTGCACATTTTAAATCCAAACAAGGAAACGTAAAAGAAAGCGGTTTAGAAAGTTGGTTAAACAGGCTAAAAGAAACCTTAGAAAATCAAAGTGTAAATGCGGTTGACTTTGTCGAAGATTTTAAACTGAATTTATATTCTAAAGAAATATTTGTTTTCACTCCCAAAGGTGATTTAAAATCGCTCCCAAAAGGAGCTTCTGCTTTAGATTTTGCGTTCTCTGTTCACACTGATGTTGGATTAAAATGTAGAGGCGCAAAAGTAAATGGTAAGCTGGTTCCTTTAAGTCACGAACTTAAAAGTGGTGATCATGTAGAAGTACAAACTTCATCTGTAAACAAACCTAATGTAAGGTGGTTAGATTTTGTAATGACAGCAAGAGCTAGAACCAAAATCAAAACAGCTTTAAAAGATGAAGAGAAGGAAATTTCTGAAGAAGGAAAAGCTATTTTAACAAGAAAGCTTCGTCATTTAAAAATTACGATGAATGATAGAGTTGTCAATGAAATGGCCGCCTATTTCACCTTGAAGACTAGCTTCGATTTATTTTATAGAATTGGAAATGGTGCCATTGACAATACGCAATTAAAAGCATTTGTAAATCAAAAAAACAATGCATTTATTAGCTTCTTTAAAAGCAAATTAAAACGTTCTCCGAGTAAAGATATCTCTGATAAAGAAGAGGTTACCTATAAATTTGATGCCTTAGTTTTTGGGAAAGAAGAGGAGAAATTGGAGTACACCTTATCTAAATGTTGTAACCCCATTTCTGGAGATAAAGTTTTTGGTTTTCTTACCATTAATGATGGGATTAAAATACATAAAATGAATTGTCCAAATGCAATTTCTATGCAATCTAATTATACGTACAGAATAATGCAAGCAAAATGGATTGATACTACAAAACAAGAATTTAAAGCTATTTTAAAAGTAAGTGGAGTTGATAAAAAGGGAATTGTTAACAATCTAACTCGTATTATTTCTAATAGTATGGATGTGTATATTCACAATATAAACATCTCTGGAGATGAAGGTGTTTTTGAAGGGAAACTATCAATTAGTGTTAAAAATAAAACACAATTAACCAAGCTAATCATGAACATTAAGAAAGTAGAAGGAGTACAAAAAGTAGAGCGTGTTAATACAATGTAAATATCATTTTAAAAAAAGGCTTTTTTTATAGATAAATAACCTTAAATTTGTCGTTTCGCTAAATTCAGAAAAATGGGTACAAA
>JAESTN010000397.1 GCA_016763595.1 Flavobacteriaceae bacterium
ATGATGACAATATTGTTTCGAGTACACATTGGTTATATATGAATCAACGACGATTAGGAAATGAAGCTTTGGCAAATCAACTATTAGAACCAATCAAAGAAAAAGCGGATATTATAGAAAATATGAGCTATTACGAATTGTGTAAATTCTACAAAAAGATGATCCCTTTAGAAGCTATTCTAAGTCCAAATGGTGACAGCCCTTCATTAGATGCTGTAAAATACGGAGTGGCTAGTTGGTATTTCTACACCAATAAAAAAGAGCAAGCTAAAACGATACTGGAAGAAATTGTAAATAGTAATTCTTGGAATTCATCTGGATATATCGCAGCAGAAAGTGATTTGATGCATTATTATGGATATTCGAGCAGTAAATGATACCCTGTTCCTATTTTGAGCGCTAATTTTTTAAATATCACAATTCACTTACAAAACGACTACACAACAAAATGACTGACTTCAAAGAGATTTCTAAATTTTTTGAAACTGAATTCCCTTTGAACCAACAAGGGTTGACAGAGTTGTTTTCTTTATTTACAGTGCAAAAACACAAAAAGGGTAGCATCTTGCTTCGAGCTCAAACCGTAGAGAAACAGCTTCGGTTTTTGAATAAAGGAATCATTAGAGAATACTATTCTAATGAAGAAAAAGAAATAAACATCAACTTTTATGTCAAGCCACAATTCATTTCTGATTTACTGATGTTTAGTCAAAATGCACTCACCAATAAAAATCAAGAGTGCCTGTCTTCTGTGGAAGTTTTAAGTATTGAAAGACAGCCCTTTTTTGACTTATTAGAAAAATATAAATGTGGAAAATCCTTTGTTGAAACCTCCTTTCAAAAACTATTAAAAGAAAAAGGAAAACAAGAATTTAACCGCAGCACCAAAAGTCCAGAAGAGTTGTATAAAGACTTATTTATTTACAAACCCCAATGGCTTCAATCCATACCTCAATACCACATTGCTTCTTATTTGAATATAACACCCGAAACATTAAGTCGTATTCGTAAACGAACTTCTTGATTTGAATCAATGGAAATGAATGCCTTTCTGTAGACCTTTGTACACACACAAAAAAACGAACTACATGTTAAAAATTCACCATATAAGAAATGCAACCATGGTTCTGGAAACAGAAAAAGAAGTGATTCTAATCGACCCTATGTTAGGAGCTCAAGGAATCATGCCCTCTTTTACACTTTTCAGACATAAAGCACGAAAAAACCCTACGGTCCCGCTTCCTGATAACACCAATTTAATATTAGAAAAAGTAACGCATTGCCTCATTACACATCAGCACCCTGATCATATTGACAGTACCGCAGTAGCTTTTTTAATTGAAAAAAACATACCCGTTACCTGTGGAATAAAGGATGAAAAAGCATTTAAAAAAAGAGGATTGAATGTAGTTCAATCCTTAAAATATTGGGAGCAACAAGAATTTTTAGGGGGAACCATTGAAGGCATACCAGCCAAGCATGGCTACGGATTTGTGGCTAAACCAATGGGGAATGTACTTGGTTTTTACCTAAAATTACCCAATCAGAAATCCATTTACCTTAGTTCAGATACCATTTACACAACAGCTGTAGATACCGTTTTAACAGCATACAAACCTGACATTAGTGTTTTAGCGACTGGCGCAGCTCAGTTTGATTTGTTTAAGCAATTGATTATGAATGTAGACGACATCCTGAAATTTGTAAAAAACAGTTCAGGAAAAGTGATTGCCAACCATATGGAATCCATAAACCATTGTCCATTAACAAGAGTTAAATTAAACGAAATATTGACAGAAAAGAACCTTATACATAAAGTTTTAATTCCTAAAGATGGTGAAATGATGGATATGCAATAAGCCAACACAACCCATTGTCATTTCGAATTGAAATTTTCGCGATTGAGAAATCTCATGAACTTAGGTACAAAATGAGCTTCCTAATCACACTGCTATCGGAATGACATTCAGCTTCTGTTTGTCATTCCCGAAAAATCGGGAATCCATAACATAGTTGTAGATTAGCTCCAAGATTTTCACTACTTTTCGACTCTTAAAAAGTTGAGACCAGCATGAAATATAAAGAACTCATTACACAAATTTTTGAGAAGGTACATTCTACAGAGAACCAAGGAGAAAAGGCTTCTTATATTCCTGAATTGGCAAAGGTTGCTTCAGAGAATTTTGGGGTTCATATTTCAACTACAGATTCAGAACAATTTGGGTTTGGAGATTTCCAAGATAAATTTTCTATTCAAAGTATTTCAAAAGTATTCTCATTGGCATTGGCGTATAAATTGCTGGGAGAAGACTTGTGGAACCGATTGGGAGTAGAACCTTCTGGTACAGGGTTTAATTCGTTGGTACAATTAGAGAATGACAAAGGAATTCCTAGAAATCCTTTTATCAATGCCGGTGCTCTTGTTATTGCAGATATTTTATTGAGTCACTTAGAAAACCCAAAAGAAGAGTTGTTGGCATTTATTAGAAGTTTATCAGCCAATAAAGACATCAACTACTCCACTAAAATTGCTTATTCAGAAAAATCTGTGGGCTATCGAAATATCGCTTTGTGCAACTTCATTAAGTCCTTTGGAAATATTGAAAATGAACCAGACAAGGTATTAGATTTCTATTTTGATATCTGTTCACTTGAGTCTACCTGTGAGCAATTATCAGCACAGTTTTCATTTTTAGCCAACAATGGTAAAACTGCACATGACAATACGCAAGTTTTAACAATTAGCCAGTCAAAGCGAATAAATGCTCTGATGCAAACCTGTGGTTTCTATGATGAATCTGGAGAGTTTGCTTTTAAAGTAGGTTTGGCAGGCAAAAGTGGCGTTGGTGGTGGTATTGTAGCCATACATCCAAACCAATACGTCATCACAGTTTGGAGTCCAAAACTAAATGCAAAAGGGAATTCTTATAGAGGAATGCAATTTTTAGAAGCATTTACCACGGCAACGCAACAATCTATATTTTAAAAAGCAAACACCCGTTTTATTCCCAAATAATTTATTATTTTCGAACATCTAAAACGAATAAATGAAAGTATGTATTGCTGAGAAACCAAGTGTTGCAAGAGAGATTGCTAATATTCTGGGCGCCAATACCAAGCGAGACGGTTATTATGAAGGAAATGGCTATGCTGTTACCTATACCTTCGGTCATTTATGTACCCTGTTTGAACCTAAAGACTACAAACCATATTGGAAAAGCTGGGATTTGAACAATTTACCCATGCTTCCAGAAAAGTTCGAAACAAAAGTTACGAGCAATGACGGAATTCAAAAACAATTCAACATTATAAAATCATTGTTCGACAAAGCAACCGTTGTTATCGATTGTGGGGATGCAGGTCAAGAAGGAGAATTGATTCAGCGTTGGGTGATCAACCAATGTAATTATACAGGAGAAGTACAACGTTTGTGGATTTCTTCACTAACAGAAGAAGCCATTAAAGAAGGTTTTAAGAATTTACAAACCTCAGAAAAGTATGACAATTTGTATTATGCAGGCTTTTCTAGGGCTATTGGAGATTGGTTATTAGGCTTAAATGCTACGCGTTTATACACCGTTAAATTCGGCGGATACAAACAAGTATTATCCGTAGGAAGAGTACAAACTCCTACCCTTGCGATGTTGGTGAATCGTTTTAAAGAAATAGAAAATTTCGAACCACATCCTTATTGGGAACCACAAACCACCTATAGAAATACCAATTTCAATTATGAAGAGGGTCGTTTTCTAAAGAAAGAAGATGGAGAGGTATTAGCTAATAAAGTAAAGGAATCTGATTTCGAGATTGTTTCTGTTTCCAAAAAGAAAGGAAAAGAATACGCACCAAAACTCTTTGATTTAACAGGATTGCAAGTATATTGTAATAATAAGTTTGGTTTTTCTGCGGATGAAACCTTAAAAATGGTGCAGAAATTATACGAAATGAAAG
>JAESTN010000398.1 GCA_016763595.1 Flavobacteriaceae bacterium
AAAAAAGAGCAACCAAATTTGGTTGCTCTTTTTTATTGGCATCCTTTTTGAATTCTCATAGGCATAATTTAAAAATTGTTGGTATGAAAAATGTAAAAAAGTATCCAAAAAAACAACTGGAAAAATACTCGGCTGTATTTATTCAATTGTCTTTAGTATTGGTTTTATTTGTAGTCTATCAGGTAATGGAACATGAAACAAAAACGGTAAACTTTGCTGTGAAAATGCAAGATTCATTGGTTGATTATGTGCTTGTAGAAGATGATAAACCCGTAGTGTTTTCAAAAGGAAAAATTGTGAAACCGAAACAAGTTAAGCCAATTCCTTTAATTATTGATGTTATTAAAGTTGATGAAAATGAAAAGAATGCAATAGAGACCATATTGGATCCCCCTTTAATAGATGAACCAGTTGATATTGATAAAGTTTTAGAAAATTACGTTCCAGGACCTAAAGATCCAATTGTTAATGATGTGCCGTTTATTTTAATAGAAGACGCTCCAGTGTATAAAGGATGTGAAGGATTGTCAAAAGCAGCAAATAAAAAATGTTTTATTAAATCAATCAAAAAATTTGTAATTAAAAGGTTTGATATTGATTTAGCTCAGGTCTTAGGGTTAAGGTCGGGTACTTATAAAATCTTTGCTCAATTTGTAATTACTAAAGACGGAACAATTAATGAGTTAAAAATTAAAGCCCCACATTACAAACTAGAAAAAGAAGTAAGGGGAATCATTAAAAAACTCCCTCGGTTTACCCCCGGTATGCAGAGAAAAGTTCCTGTAAATGTAGAGTTTACATTGCCTATTTCATTTAAAGTAGAATAAACTTTATTAGATATAATGCAAAAAAGAGCCACTAAATTAGTGGCTCTTTTTTGCATCTGCCCTAGAGATATATTTACTATTTTTGTTAAATAAGTAAATGCTAATGAAACTATCTCAATATATAGACTCAACCTATTTAAAGTTGCCAAGTCAAGCAAATATTTCTGTGGAGGAAACAAAAAAGAAGCTTACTCTATTAATACATGAAGCTATCGCATGCAATTTTAAATTGGTAATGATACGTGCTAATTATATTTCTTTAGCTAAAGAAATGATTACGAAAGCAAATTCAAGTGTGTTAATAGGAACCGTAATTGGATTTCATGAGGGGACTTGCTCATTAGAGTCTAAGTTAAAAGAAGCTCAAGAAGCAATCAATTTAGGAGTAGATGAGTTGGATTTTGTTGTGAATTATGAGGCTTTTAAAAATAGGCAAACAGCATTAGTGGAACAAGAGATCATAAAAGGAACTCAAATGGGTTTAAATAACAGCAAAGTTGTTAAGTGGATTATTGAAGTTGCCGCATTATCTAATGAGCAAATAGCGTCAATTTCGGGGTTGATAAAAAAAGTTGTTATTGCTAATTTTGGAGCAGAAAAGGCTAAAAATGTTTTTGTTAAATCATCTACTGGATTTTATAAAACTGAAGAGGGGAAACCAAATGGAGCAACTTTTGAAACGATTAAAATAATGTCTGATAATGCGAGGCCATTGAGAGTTAAAGCAGCTGGTGGAGTTAAGACACGAGAAGATGCGCTAAAAATGATTACTTTAGGTGTTCAAAGAATAGGAACGTCTTCTGCGAAACAGATCGTTGAAGGGATAAAAAATAATGCTGAATATTAATATGAAAAGTTACCAGGCACACGAAACAGCCGTTATTGATGATGGATGTGAAATTGGAAAAGGAACAACAATCTGGCATTTTAGTCATATAATGCCAAACTGTAAAATTGGAAATAATTGTAACATTGGTCAAAATGTAGTAATATCTCCAGAAGTTGTTTTAGGGGAAAATGTAAAGGTTCAAAACAATGTTTCTATTTATACTGGGGTAATTTGTGAAGATGATGTTTTTTTAGGTCCATCTATGGTTTTTACAAATGTTATCAATCCTAGAAGTGCTGTAAGTAGAAAAAATGAATATCTAAAAACAAGAGTAAAAAGAGGGGCGAGTATCGGTGCTAATGCAACAATAGTGTGTGGTAATGATATTGGTGAGTTTGCTTTTATTGGTGCTGGAGCAGTGGTTGTTAAAGAAGTATTGCCTTATGCATTGGTGGTTGGAAATCCATCCAAACAAATAGGTTGGATAAGTGAATTTGGACATCGATTAAATTTTAATACAGCGGGAAGAGCAGAATGTCCTGAAAGTAAAAAAACCTATCAATTACATAATAATAAAGTGACTAAACTTTAATACTAAAAAATGAAAACAAATTTTCTTTTATATTTCCTTCTAATTCCAGTATTCTTATTTTCTCAGTCAGAAAGGCCCCCAGGATTTGAAAGTTGTAAAGATCAAGATATCGAAAAAATAGAATTGTGCTTTTATAAAACAACGAAAGAGTTGTTTTTTAAAGAGTTTAATTCTCCAGTCATTTTAGAGCGAGAAAAGTACAAAGGAACTGTAAATGTTATTTTTGTGGTGACCAATTCGGGAAACTTTAAGTTGATTTACATCAATTCACCTTACAAAGAATTAAAAGAAGAAGTACAAAGAGTCTTTGCAACATTGCCTGTAATTTCTCCAGCAAAATTTAATAATAATACTATTGAAATGCGTTTTGCGTTGCCATTAAACTTTCCGTTACAAATAGGAAATGATGTTGTTGAGGAAATAGGTGAGATTAATTCTATTGAAAAAGATATTCAAATTACTAAAAATGTTAAGAAAGCATTATTTGTAGCGCATAAAAGCCAATTAAATATTCCATTTAATCATCAACGATACATAAATTATGAGTATGCATTAAATAAGAATTCAAATTCACATACAGCTGTAAAGCCATACGTGTATAATAATGTGAATTTGGTGTATGATTTAGATGCAGAAAAGAGTCAGTTTTTAAAACCAGAACAAACTTCTTGGTTAGGAAGAAAACTTTGGAATGAACATTTGCTTGAAGTAAAAGGGGATGGCTATTGGTTTAATTTGGATTTTTTATTAGATGTGCAATTAGGAAAAGATAATTCTGATGTTTCATATACTTTTAATAATACAAGAGCTTTAACTATTAATGGTGGATTAGGAAATGATCTTTCTTTCTCTGCAACCGTTTATGAAAGTCAAGGTAGGTTTGCAGGGTATGTGA
>JAESTN010000399.1 GCA_016763595.1 Flavobacteriaceae bacterium
CTGGAAACACTGGATTCATAATTTTATCTGCCATGAAGTTGGCAAACACCTCTTTCATCCAAACATCATTAAACCATTTCATAGTCACCAAATCTCCAAACCACATATGAGACGTTTCATGAGCGATCAATTTTGCTCTTCCTAACTTTCTGCTTTGGGTTGCATTTTTGTCTAAAAACAGTGATGACTCTCTGTATTGTATTGCTCCAACATGTTCCATTCCTCCATATTGAAAAGGCGGAATTGCAGCAAAATCCATTTTTTGGAATGGGAATTTTCGCCCGGTGTACGCTTCTAAATACTCAATTGATTTTTGATGAATATTAAAGATCTCACCAATACTTTCTTCAATTTTCTCTTGGTTATTTTCTCGATATAACAAACGCATATCAAATGCTCCAGGGTTGCGTACTTCTTCTCTAAACTTCCCTGCGACAAAAGAAAATAAGTAGGTACTCATTTTATCAGTTTCATTGAAGGTGTGCTCAATAAAATCTCCTTTTACAATTTGTGCTGTTTCAAAAGCGCCACACAACACTTTCCATTCTTTTGGTGCCGTAATTGTCAATGTGTAATTTGCCTTAATATCTGGCTGATCAAAACAAGGGAATAAGGTACTTGCTCTATCAGGAACTAATAAGGTATACAGAAATTCCTCATTTCTATTCAATGACATTTCTCCAGCATCAAAAGAAACCTCAACAATATTAGTCCCCTTCTTTAAGTATTTTTTTAAAATAATAAGATGTTCATTTTCATGATGAACTTCAATTTTTTTAGTATTTACAACAACCGACTTAATGTTTGATTTTTTCTCGTTAAAATCCAGAATCAAATCATTTGTCAAGTCTTTAATTGTAGCAGATAACTTTAATGTACTTGGAATCACAGCTACTTTTGCTTTTGGAATCTCAAAAGTCAACGCATATTTCACATCATCAACTTGTAGCTTTCTATAGCGTGCTAATTCATATGAAATTCCTTTCTCAACTAAATTGACTGAAAGTTCTTGCTCTTGGCAAGAGGTGAATAGCGCTGTGAAAATAAAAACAGCAAGTAGGCGTTTCATATAGCATTGGTTTAAGTCCTAAAAATAAAAAAAGGTTTGACCATAGCCAAACCTTTTATAATAAGTTATTTTGAAAGTAATTTCAACTACATTGCTGCATCTATTTTACCTGTGTACACGTTTTTTGGAGCAACTCCTACTTGCTTATCTACAACTTCTCCGTTTTTAAATACTAAAACTGTTGGAATGTTACGAACACCATATTTCGCTGCAAATTCTTGATTCGCATCTACATCTACTTTACCAACAACAGCTTTCCCTTCATATTCTTTGGAAATTTCATCAACGATAGGTCCAACCATTCTACAAGGTCCACACCAAGCGGCCCAAAAATCTACCAATACTGGCTTGTCTGACTTTAATACTAATTCTTCAAAGTTTGCATCTGTAATTTCTAATGCCATGTTAATTATATTTAAGTTGTTAATTCTATTTTACTTTACAAAAGTAATCAAATATTTCACCTTTTAAAGAATAACAAAATTAGTTTTTACAATACCCCCATCAAAAGTATTGATATTAGAAAACAGCTTTGGCAATGGCTTTGATATTTGTAGATTTCCCCATAGAGTAATAATGCAACACCGGCACACCAGCAGCCATCAGTTCTTTAGATTGCTCAATTGCCCATTCTACTCCAACCTGTCTCACTTCTTTATTTGTTTTACATTTTTCTACTTCTATTATTAACGGCTCTGGCAAATCTATTTTAAATACCTGCGGCAATAATTGCAAGTGCTTTTGAACAGCTAAAGGTTTAATTCCTGGAAGAATAGGAACGTTTATCCCTATTTCTTTTGCTGCATCTACAAATTCGAAATATTTCTGATTGTCAAAAAACATTTGTGTTACCACGTAATCTGCCCCTGCATCAACTTTTTCTTTTAACCGTTTTAAATCTGTTTGTAATGATGGTGATTCTAAATGTTTCTCTGGATACCCAGCTACACCAATACAAAAATTAGCTTTGTGATTGGCTTCAATCACATCATGTAAATACTTTCCGTTATTTAAATTCTTAATTTGATCTACCAATTGGGTTGCATACTGATGCCCTCCATTACTTGCCTCAAAATAACGCTGATGACTCATGGCATCTCCTCGCAAGGCCATCACATTTTCAATCCCTAGATAATGACAATCCACCAATAAATATTCTGTTTCTTCTTTGGTAAACCCTCCACACAATACATGTGGAATTGTATCTACATTGTATTTGTGTTTAATTGCAGCACAGATACCGACAGTACCAGGACGCATTCTTGTTATTTTACGATCTAACAATCCGTTTCCTTTATCAATATAGATGTGTTCTTCTCTCGAAGTAGTTACATCGATAAACGGTGGATTGAATTCCATTAATGGGTCAATATTGTCATACAAATCTTGAATATTGTTCCCTTTTTTTGGTGGAATAATCTCAAATGAAAACTGTGTTTTTCCTGTATGCTTTTTTAAATGTTCTGTTACTTTCATTATATGCTGAATTTAGTTCAGTATCTTATTTTAATAATTGATTTTTAACCGATTCATACGACTCTTCATATTCCCAATAAATCCATCTTCCATCTGCATAATCAGTTAACACATATTTGTCACTAAGCGATTTTATTCTACTGATAGCTATTGTTTTCGGAGCATAACTCTCTGCAATTACCTTTTCAGTAATCTCTTTATTATTTTCATCATACCCATGAGAAATAATGTGACTTCTTAGGTTTAATTCTATAAATTTCGCACTCATTTTCAATATCTTTTAATTATCTGCTATCGCAGGATGCAACCACTTTCTTGCTTTTTCTAAGGTGATATTTTTTCTTTTTGCAAAATCACGCACCTGGTCATCTGTAATTTTCCCCAATCCAAAATATTTCGCTTCTTCACTTGCAAAATAATAGCCGGATACTGCGGCGGCTGGCCACATGGCTAAACTTTCAGTTAAAGTCACTCCAATTCTTTCATCAACTTTTAACAAGTCCCAAATCGTTTCTTTTTCTAAATGATCTGGACATGCAGGATATCCCGGTGCTGGACGAATCCCTTTATACCCCTCTTTAATCAGTTCTTCATTCGTCAACGTTTCATCAGATGCATATCCCCAATGCTGCGTTCGTACTCTATGATGTAAATATTCTGCAAATCCTTCTGCAAATCGATCGGCAATTGCCTGCACCATAATTGCATTGTAATCATCCTCTTTGTCTCTATATATTTTTGCCAATTCATCTGCGCCAAAAATTGCAGTACAAAAAGCGCCCATATAATCTTTCTTTTTAGATATCGTTGGAGCTACAAAATCTGACAATGCAAAACTTGGTTTCCCTTCTCGTTTTTTAAGTTGTTGACGCAATGTTCTAAAAACAGCGATCTCTTCTCCTTTCTTCTGAATAGAAATATCATCATCGTTAATTGTATTCGCTTCAAACAAGCCAAATATTGCTTTTGGCTTCAACAATTGTTTGGTAATAATTTGATTTAAAACCACCTGTGCGTCTTCAAATAATTGAGTTGCTTGTTCTCCAACAATTTCATCCGTCAAAATATCTGGATACCTTCCATGTAAATCCCAACTTCTAAAAA
>JAESTN010000400.1 GCA_016763595.1 Flavobacteriaceae bacterium
GGAAATTACTTGTTTGTGACTAACTCTTTCTGGGAAGAACTTCATGGAACAATGACACTTCGTGCTGGAGGTACTGACTATTTTGTTTATGATAAAAATGATGATTTTGGTGGTCAGGAAATAATTCGACGTTTTACAGGTTGGTTTAATTTTATAGAAAATCTCAATAAAAACCCTCATGTTGTTGAAAGTGATAAATAAAATATATAAATTCGACTCTGTGTTAATCCGAAAAGTTAGCGTCTTTTTACACGCTACATTTCATACACAAACACGTTGTACACAATTTGAGAAATGAGCAAAATCGACAAAATTGGAATAATATTAATGATTCTTGGCTTTTTAATTCCATTTTTTGTTCTTTTTGGATTTATAATTGGACTTCCAATTTATATTATTGGTGCTATTATACTTCTATTTGGAAAACTAAAAATTAAACAGAAATTACTTTGGACAATAATTCCTTTAATTCTGTTTTATCCTTCTTATAATTTAGCATCTTCAATCTCGTTATACTATTCTGATACTCAAAAAGTAGATTTAATTTTACCATCGGATTTTAGAGGAAAAGTTATAATCATAGATAATATTAATTTTGGACAGAACTTTGAAAAAAAACATAGACGTGAACAAATTATATTTGACAAAAACGGAATTGTTTTTTATCCCGGTAAATTGGAATTGGACAAGTCTAATTATAGAGTGTATTTCAAAGCCAGAAATGGAAAATTAAAGCAAATAAATTGGTTTTATAAAAGTTCGGATACAGTTACAATTAATGGTTATGGTGAAAGTAGCTTTGAGATAAGAACTGACTCTGCTATAAAATACATTCCTTATAATTTTTTGGCAATTGGAAATGATTCCATTAAGCATACTGAATCAAAAGAAAAATGCGAACTGATTGAATTAATTAAAAAAGGAGAGTTAAAAACTGTGTACAACACCGTGTACAATTAATTGCTTCATTTTAAATGAATTAAAAATTAAGTTTTTAAATTGACCTCACAAAAAGACTATGAACCTTTCGGTAATACAATTTTAAAACACTCGGAATATTTTAGCTCAGCACCGTTGTGGCTCGATTTCGCCAAAATGGTGGTATATAAATTAACAGCGTAAAATCAATTTTAACCTGTAGTCATATTTCACGACAAGACATTTTATAAAAATGTACTTCAATATTAAAATAGTGCTTTGAAGCGTTAATTACCAGCCTTCACCTCTGAATTCTCTTTTTTTTGCATATCGAATCGTATCTTCTAAATAGTCTTCAATATTGTATTTGGGTATCGGAACTATAGACTCTAATAATTTGGTGTCATATTCATAAGGTTCAGATATTAGATACTGATTTAAATGTAGTCCTATGGTATTGTAATAGATGTTTTCCAATCTGTTCTTCCCTTCTAATAGTATTCCACCACTCGAAGAGTTCAAAAAAGTAAAATTATTAAAACCTACGGTCCTTATAATTTTACTCATTCCCGATACAATATTGGTATTTTTGGAGTGTACGATATTGAGTTGTTCTATCTTTTTCTGGAATACATTAGCAATTACTTTAGCGACATAATCAACTGGGATAATATTTAACCCAGTTTTGAAATTAGCCGCAATTCGAATAGAATTTTTATTTAATGGATTTTTGTAGAAAAATTTACCTAAAAGGTAATAAACCATATAGTTAGAGATAAAATAGGTTGATTTTTCAAATATATTACCACCAAGAACACTAGGTCTTAAAATTTGTATAGCTATATTTTCTTCTTTTCCTTTTTGCAGAAGAAACCGCTCTGTCAAATGTTTATATTCTTCGTAAAAATTACGGTATTTAGGACTTTTTTCATTGTGATAATCATTATCAATTAATCCTCCAATATTTCCAATACTAAAGGCAGTACTGATATAGGTGAATTTTGTAATGAAAGTTGAAAACGTATCAAATACATCTTTAGTGAATTCAAAAACACCTTTGTATATGATTTCTTTTTGAGATGTATCGGTTGATAAGTTCACAGAACCTGCAGAATGTATAAAGAAGTTATTCTCTGATTTTGACAGGAAGTCTTCGGGCTTAAAAAAGGATTCCATATCCAACACTTTTATCTTATTTAAGATCGCTCCTTCGTTTTTAGAAATAAATTCAGGAGCAGCAGCACTTTCCAATATTGTTTTAATTCTAGCTCTTGCTGATTTACCATTTTTTTGTCTTACAGGAAGAAAAATGGTTTTAATATTTTCTTGTTTCAATAATTCAAAAATGATTTGAGAACCTAGGGTTCCTGTCCCACCAGTAAGGATTACATTGATTTGATTTTTTGACATTGGTATTTGTTTAGAAGAAGCTTATTTTTTAAATTTTGATCGTTGGATTAACTCAAATTATCTAAAAATTGAATTGATTTTGTATTAAAAACAAGAGGTTGTTCTACATTTACAACATGACCACACTTTGCAACAACAAACACCTGTGATAAAAGATGTTCTTTTGCTAGTTTTTGCACAGAAGGAAGAAATAAATGATCTTCTTCACCCATCATATATAAAGTAGGAATTTCAATGTCATTTGCTCTAAAAAGACGTAATAAAGGATTGATTTCCGAGGTAAGTTTAAACCAACGGATAAATTCCTTTTGACATAATTTTTTAGCCTCTCTAACAAATAATAAACGAGATTGTTTGTGATTTTTACGTGGCATTATAATAAATGCAAAAAACTTGTATAAGAGTATATACGGAACTATCGACTTAAAAATAACGCCCAGTTTTATGAGTACCTGAGATCTGAAATTTAATTTCATGATTGCCCCAGCCAATATCATGCTATGTACACGATTTGGATGTTTCTCAGCGAGATTTCTTATCAGTATTGTCCCAAGTGAAATACCTACAAAATGTGATTTCTCGATTTTTAAATAATCGATAACTTCTACGATATCAGCCGTAATTACATCAAAAGTATATTTTGGATTCACAACATCTTTTAGTACCATTTTACTTTTACCGTGCCCCCTTAAATCAAGTACTAATATATTGTACTCGGCTTTAAAAGATCGAAGTTGTTTGTACCAAATTGATGAACTCCCTCC
>JAESTN010000401.1 GCA_016763595.1 Flavobacteriaceae bacterium
AACCTATACATGGGCAGATCCTAAAAGTAGAATTGTGTATGTTTTTTTGTCAAATAGAGTATATCCAACAATGGATAATAATGGACTAATTAAGGAAAATATAAGAACAAAGATTCAACAAGTAATTCAAGATGCTATTCTGTTGGAGTAGCCGCCGATTTACTGTAGAGTAGTGCAATAAGAAGTGTTGCTAAAAAGTAAATACTGGCTATTGTAGCCCCATAAAAAGTATAAATAATATATGTTTGTAGTAGATAGAAAATTGGAAAAACACTAATTCCAATTCCAAATCTGAAGGTATCAACAAACTCAATTTCATCAATTTTTTTTGAAATGATTTTCCAGAGCATCCATGGTAATATACTATTCAGTATAAATGGAAGTTTAATTAATTTTCCGTAATTATATCCAGATGTATGAGCGTTCACATTTCCAGATTGTATCATCTGGTTTGTGGCTGTTACCTTTGTGAAGTCAATATTATTGTTATTAAGTCTTTGTAATACCTTGTTGTAATTTTCATCTAAAGGAATGTGTACAGAAATCTTTTTTAATTGATTTGAAACAGCTTCTTTTACAGAGTTTACAGACTTGTTTAACTCTTTAGGGTTGTATAATTCGTTTGCTAAAATGGGTTTTCCATAATGTATTGCAACTTTACAGGGAAACTGACTCGAATTCTGATACGTGACACCAACAGGAATAACCGTTATTTTTAAATTGGGGTATTTCTCTAATGCGCCAAAAAGTATTCTTGTAAACCCTTTACTAATAGTTCTAATGGTTCTTCTTCTATCATGACTGCCTTCTGGGAAAATCATCAATGCTTGTTGTTGGTTTAATATGTCATAACAATCATTAAATACTTCGGTGTTTTTAGAAAGCTCTTTAACACCATCTCTAATTCTATAAATAGGCATTAAGTTTAAAGTCGCTAAAAACTTCTTTACCATCGGTTTTTTAAAGATTGCAGCTCTTACTAAATAATGGGTAATTCTAGGTGTATTGGTGGTCACCATTAACGGGTCCATCAATCCATTAGGGTGATTCACAGCAAATAAAACAGCTCCTTTTTTTGGAATGTTTTCTCTCCCTACAATTTTTATTTTTTTTGTGTAAAAAAATAAACCTGTCTGAATGTAAATTTTAAAGAAGTTGTACCACAGTTTTTTCAAAAGAAAGAATAATTAAAAGCCTTGGGCTATTTATTTTGGGTATATCAAATATACTTAAAAACTGATAATTATCATATTATAAAGAAAAGAATCAACAGAACTTTGCCGTAGGCATTTAGAGTAAATAATTATGAACGATTTATTATGTTACCATTGTGGTAAAGTTTTTGACAGCAAGTCAATTACCATAGAAAAAATAATCTTTTGTTATACTGGCTGTAAACCTGTTTATAAACTATTATCTGGAGTAAAAAACAGATTGAGAAAAGAGCTGAAAAAGAAAATAAACGATACTTTTTTTACGATTGGTTTTTTAAACGGGTTTTTACCTTGCGGGTTGGTGTATATGGCAATATTTGCTTCAATTGCTACTGGTAACGCAATAAGTGGTAGCTTATATATGATGCTTTTTGGATAGGGAACAATTCCGCTAATGACGGCTTTTGTGTACTTAGGAAACTTTACAACAGGTTTGGTACTGAAAAGAATTCAACAGTTTATTCCGGTTGCCGTTGTAGTGATAGCCATATTATTTATTTTACGTGGCATGGGATTGGGTATTCCGTATGTTTCTCCAATTCATATTCATGAAATGATTGATGGCGGACAGATGTGTCATTAGGAGGTTTGGAAGTTGCAAAGTTGCAAAGTTTCAGAGTTGCTAAAAGACAAAGTTGTTGCGTAAAAAAGTTTGTTTCATATTGATTAAATTATTTTTTTAAACTCCACTAACCACTAACCACTAACCACTAACCACTAACCTTTCTTCTTTCTTCCCCAATAGGCAGCCAACGCCATTCCAGAGAAGACATCCCAGATTCCCCAAAAAGCAGCCAACAAAGCCATACCACCCAGCCCTTCAAAGAAACCGAAAATTAATAACAATCCTAAGCCACCATTCTGAATTCCAGTTTCCATAGAAATTGTTTTGGTGTCTGCTTTGTTCAATCCAAATGCTTTTGCGGTGTAATAACCAAGAATGAATGCGAAGATGTTATGGAATATTACTAAGAATATTACTAAGTGAATGTAATCGGTGAATATGTCAAGGTTTTGAGAAAAAGCGATAAAAATCAATGCGATAAATACCAACATAGATAAAGGTTTTAATACTTTTTCAATCTTTGAAGCCATTTCAGAATGGTAGTGTTTAATTAACATTCCGGCAATTAATGGAATTCCGAGTATTAATAAAACCAGTTTAAACAAATCATATGGGTTCAGTTCAACTGTTTGTAAAATAATATTTGTTGGCTCGTATAAACTTCCCCAAAAATGCAAATTAAACGGCGTCATAAAGATGCAAATCAAGGTTGCAAAAGCGGTTAAACTTACAGACAACGCTGCATTTCCACCTGCCATTTTACTGAAGAAGTTTGAAACATTTCCTCCAGGACAAGCGGCAATCATCATCATTCCTAATGCGAAACTAGGATGAGGTTTGATGATTAATATGGCTAAAAATGTGGCTGCTGGTAATAAGAAAAATTGTGATAGAACACCTACAAAGACAATTTTAGGGGCTTTAAATAAGCGTTTAAAATCATCAAGAGTGATTCCCAATGCAACACCAAACATAATAATACCAATAGCGATATTTAATACCCATAATCCGCTAGAATCAAAGTTGATTTTAATATCATCTATATTGGTAATTTGATCAGTTTTTAAAAGCATATTCTATGTTTTTTGTCTCTTTGAAAGCAGTCGAAAGGTCTAAGTTCGATCAGATTTTTTTAGTTAATGTTTAAATGCGTATTCTATAATATTTGACCCCATTTTTAATGCTTTTTCTCGCACTTCTTTAGGGTTGTTGTGTACAATGGTATCTTCCCAACCATCACTTAAATCAGATTCGTAATCGTAAAAACAAACCAATCTTCCTTTATAAAATAATCCAAAACCTTGTGGTCGTTTTTTATCATGTTCATGAATTTTGGGCAATCCGTTTTTAAATGAAAAAGTCTGATTGTATATTGGGTGGTTCTTAGGTATTTCTTGAAATTTTAACGCTGGAAACACTTTTTTGATTTCTCTTCGTATAAATGTATCTAATCCGTAATTATCAGAGATGTGTAAGAAACCGCCAGAAACTAAATAGTTTCGTAAATTTTTTGCTTCATCATCTGAGAAATAAACATTTCCATGTCCAGTTAAAAAAACAATAGGGAAATTAAAAATAGCTGCAGCACCAACTGTTACCGTAGTTGGGGTTTTATTGATGTTGGTGTTTGCGTTTTTGTTTGTGAATTCAATTAAGTTAGGCAAAGCTGTTGGGTTTGAGTACCAATCGCCACCACCATTGTATTTTAAAATGGCAATTTCTTGTGAATTTACTGCGAGTGATAAGCTACAAAAAACGAGAATAAGAAATTGCTTCATCAAGGAAATTATAATTGAATTTGAAGCAAGATAGTAAATTGATGATTTATAAGAGCACATGGTGTGTGTTTTGAGTGAAATTTGTCAATTGGAGTGAATTTTATGCATTTTTGTCGTTTCATATGTTTAAAAATGAAAAAAATGTTCCGCCATAATAATTACCTTTTAAATTTAATGGGACTATTTTTTTTGGGGCTAAAAACTGTGACAATCAATTTCATAAGATAAATTTATAGTATCTAATAGCGTAGTTCGTATGAATACTTCTTTACTATGAAAATTACCATTTGGGTACCCTGTAGAGTAATAAAAAAGCAATTTAATATCAGAATTAGG
>JAESTN010000402.1 GCA_016763595.1 Flavobacteriaceae bacterium
TAACAGAGGTAGAGATAATCGTAGTCGCGACAACCGCAGAGACGATAGAAAACCAAGAGAAAAAAGAGATTAATCTAATTTAGATTTCTTTATAAAACCAAAAGCACCTAATTTTTTATTAGGTGCTTTTTTTATGTAAGATTTTACTAAAGTTATTGAACTCGACACTCTTCTTTCTTTCTCAAACTTCTGAATCAAAGAATAACATTTCACAATAAATAGCAGTCCAAAATCAAATGATATAAAGCCCTAAATTAGTGCTAAAAAAATAACGCATAATCGCATTCTATTAAAATGGCGACAGTCATTTTTTGTTATAAAACACTGCTTTTCACTATTTTTATTCTTGTATTTTTCTCTGCAAGCATGATTACACTATTAATCCAAAACAATTCAACAATCTTTTACCCGATTTAAAAACAGAAGTTATAGATTGTTAATTCTTTTTTCAAACTTAGCCTTGCTATTCTTTTAAGATTTATTTTCTTTGTATCCCACTTATGAAAATTCAACGAATTATATACTTATCTCTTGGAAGTAATCAAGGAAACAAACTTGAACACCTTCAAAATTCTATAAACTTAATTGCGCAAAAAATTGGCGCCGTATTAAACGTTGGTGGCATATATAAAACCCCAGCTTTAGGGTTTAAAGGAAATGACTTCTTAAACACTTGCATAAAAGTAACGACATACTTACCTCCTGAGACATTAATAAGCAGGATTCTTAGCATAGAAAAACAATTAGGGAGAGTTAGAGCAAACACAAATAATTACGCAAATAGGACTATCGATATTGATGTGCTACTTTTTGATGATGAAATTATATTTTCAAAAGAGTTAATAGTTCCACATCCAAGAATGTTAGACCGTAAGTTTGTTTTATTTCCTCTTAATGATATTGCTAAAAACACCATTCACCCTGTTGAGAAAAAACAAATAAGTAAATGTCTAGATATTTGCACCGACACTTCAGAAATTGAAAGAACGACAAATACTTTAACGCGCCCAATTCCTTTAACAGAGAAATATAATTACATAGCTATTGAAGGGAACATTGGAGCAGGGAAAACAACTTTGTCAAAAATGATGTCTGATGAGTTTAACGCAAAAATCGTACTTGAACGTTTTGCGGACAACCCTTTTCTTCCTAAATTCTACGAAGATAAAGAAAGATATGCCTTTCCTTTAGAAATGAGCTTTTTGGCCGATAGATACCAGCAATTAACCGACGATTTAGCTCAGTTTGACTTATTTAAAAACTTAATTGTTTCTGATTACTATATCTTTAAATCATTAATATTTGCACAGGTAACTTTGCAAGAAGAAGAATATTTATTATACAGAAAAATGTTCGATTTAATGTACAAAGAGATCACAAAACCTGATTTATACGTCTATTTATACCAAAATACAGACAGGTTATTAAAAAACATTCAAAAAAGAGGAAGAAAGTATGAACAGAACATTTCTCATGAGTATTTAGACAAAATTCATAATGGCTATAGTAACTTCATCAATACTCAACAGGATTTAAACACCCTAATAATCGATGTTTCTGAGCTAGATTTCGTAAACAATCCTATTGATTATCAATTTATCATAGATAAAATAAAGAATCATTAAGTATTTTTTTTATTTTTGTCTTAATTAGTTCCCCAACAATTTAAGTTTTAAATTAAATACCTACAAATGAAAAGAAGTCTTTTCTTTCTTTTTGTATCATTATTTACTTGTACTATATTTAGTCAAACTAATCTAAATGATATTATAAAGAACAACAAAATTGAACTAGAAAACAGTAACAGTTGGGCCGTTTCTGCAGGATTAAGTAATTTCGTAATGCATGGAGATTTGCGTTCTATAGGAACGGGGAATCTCGGGAACTTCTGGAATTTTGGAGCATATGCCTATATTGACAAAATGTTCAATCCTCTATTAGGCCTAGAATTCAAAGTAAATTACTCAAAAATTTCTGGTGGAGCTCAATATTTTTCTGACGTATATGATATCCTGTACCTAAACCAACAAAAAATCACAAATAACCTATTCTTTAAAGGAACCGCATATGGAGCTGAATTAAATTTCATTTTAAGCTTTTCTAATTTATATATAGCCAATGCCGACAAATGGCATGTTACAGGGTATTTTGGAGCAGGATATCACCAATATGACTCTGCTTTATACGAAAAGCTACCTAATGGCTCCAACAACTTATTAATTGACTTCGGAAAGAATCCTGCTAGAAACAGCATAAACGAAGCTAGCTCTATATACCTATCTATTCAATTAGGGTTAAAATATAGAATTAATAAAAGAGTAGATTTAGAATTTAGGCCTTCTTGGTATTTTAATTATGAAGATCATTTAGATGCTACAATTTCAAACAAACAAGATTGGGAAACTTTTTTTGTGACTCATGTTGGAGTTGTTGTAAAACTCGGAAAGAAAAAAGTATTTACTATCTGGGGTGATAACAAGAAAGAACCTGAAAATAAGTTTAAAATTGTTGACACAGATAAAGATGGTGTAATTGACGAATTGGATAATGACCCAAATACTCCATTGGGTGTACAAGTATATGGAAATGGTACCCCTGTTGATAGTGATCAAGATGGAGTGCCAGATTATATTGACAAATGTGTTTTCGAAAAAGGGAGAGTTGATAATGATGGATGTCCATTTATTGGAGATAAAGATAGGGACGGAATACCTGACAGAGAAGATAAATGTCCTGAAGTAAAAGGACTTGAGAGATTTGAAGGTTGCCCAGATGCAAACTCACTGAGAGTTACTGAATTGGTAACTGTAATGAGCTACTCTAAAAACATCTATTTTAATACTGACAGTAACTCTATAAGAAGCGGATTCTATTATACGATGCTAGATGATGTTGCTGAAATTATGCTAAAAAATAAAGATGTTACTTTTAGTGTATCTGGTTATACAGACAATATTGGGTCTAAAGACTACAACTTAAAACTATCTGAAAGAAGGTCTAATGAAGCAAGAAACTACCTTATAGAAAGAGGTGTAGAAGCAGATAGAATTTCGGCTAAAGGATACGGTAAAGAAAATCCTAAATACAGCAATAGTACTGCACAAGGAAAACAACTTAACAGAAGAGTAGAAATTAAATCTGTAGGATACTATGAAAGCAAGACCAAACTTAAAGTTGAAAGTATAAACAAAAACTAACCAACTTATAAATTACAAATAAAAAAGAGCGTACTACTAAGTAGTACGCTCTTTTTTATTTGTATACATTTTTTTTTAATCTACAAAAGTACCTCTAGCAGTTATAGAAAATTCAAAATGAAAATCTAATTGACCTTGGGTAACTGCATCACTATAATAGGAAATTACAACTTGTTTCTTTTGTAATAATTTAGATGCAATCGTACTTAATAATTGTTCATTAGATATCTCAAATTCAACATTATTTTTAGCCACATTTAAAAAATTCACTCCCAAATCATTTGTAATTTGTATTTCATCAAGAAATACTTTAACGTTTGACAAAGCTGAAGAATTAGAATTATAGTTAATAATTTTAAAAGACATTTTAGGAACACTTAAATCTCTTAAATAAATCATGTTCTCTTTAAAGAACAAAGAAGAGGACAAACTTATAATAGTATTTGAATTTACTGAGATTTTTGCTCCTTCAGTATCTTTAATTTGTACTGGTAAATTATTTGTCAGACGGTCTTTAGAATAAAAGACAACATTCTCATCCGTTTGATTTTCACACGAAACGTTGATAACGGATATTAAAAACAACACACTTAATAACTTAATTGCTCTCATTTGGGGGGGGGAATTGGAGTTAAATTAGAACTAAAGTTAAGAAAAAAAAAGAAAATACTCGTTTAAAAAAGCTTTTTTATTTTTTAAGCTCCAATTTCTCCGCAAAATAATCACAGAAATCACGCATAGTATCTGTCATTTTTTGATCATCGGTTGCTCTATGAAATGATGATGCCATAGACACTAATGTTTGATGAAAGAATTGTTTCATTTCATCAACAGGCATGTCCTTTGTCCAAAGATCCATTCTTAAAGTATCTTTCTTTTTATGATCCCAAACAGAAATCATTAAAGCTTTAGATTCAGAATTATCAATCCCACCATCATCTGCTGACCAAAAAATTGTTTCTGGAACTTTATTTTCATCCAATCCTACATTAAATTTTATCTCTGATATATGTTTTACAGCCATTATCTTCTTGGTTTGTATTTTGATTTTTTATAAATTTCTTCTGATGAAGTTTCTAATAATTTCCGCAAAGATACGTCATTATGCTTCATATTCGATCTAACTATTTGCCATCCTATCCATGCACCTATTCTACCAGGAGAAAGATTATCTTCTGACCTATAAAACTTAGAAAACGGAGCCAAATCTAAAAAGCGCTTATTTAGTTTTGTATCAGTACTAAACAACAGTTTATTCTCTATAAAATATTTCCAAACTTGCTCTTCATTATTTATCGCCCATCTATACTTCTCTTCAGAGAACCCAATCTTATTTGCATTACTGGCTTTTGGAATATACCTATCTAACAAATACAATTTCAACCCCTCTTTTACCATTTTACCGACAAACGTTCTATCTATTGAACTTTTAACTTCCGTTTTAATAATTGCATTTGCAACGTCAACAATCAAATGATCTTTATTGTAATTTTGTTTAATATAATTCGGGTAATTTGTATAAAACCTATGCGTTGCACCTAAATATACATCTAACGATATTAGTAAGTAATCTTTTGTGTAAACCACTTTATTTTGATGATCAATATTACTCAAAAGTGTTATTACTTTTGGCGATTCAAATTCTGGATTGTAATATTTTATATGTTTAAATAACTGCTCTAAATCATCTCTTAAAAACGAAATATCTTTGTACACCTTTTGCGTTTCAGAAAACAGTTCTTTCTCATCTGTATTATTGATCTTGTTTATCCAAATAGAATCAGGATCATTGGCAGAAAAAAAGAAGGGATATTTTTCTTTAGTTTGTTCAAGGGTGTTTTCTGTAGTTGTATAGAAATCTACATCAAATCGATCCATAGAAAAGCTGATATTTACTTCACGAACATCAACCATCTTTTCTTGCCTAGTATTACAAGAAAACACAGTTAATAAAAGTAAAATTACGGAAATGTGTTTAGCCATTATCTTTGTATATTAGTCACTTCATTTAAGAACGACAAAAGTACTAAAATAGTTTATCAATGAATACCGAAAAAGTTTCTAATCATATTGTAAGTTGGCTAAAAGAATACGCAGAAAAAGCAAATGTAACTGGTTTTGTCGTTGGAGTTTCTGGCGGAATTGATTCTGCTGTTACATCGACATTGTGTGCAAAAACAGGTTTACATACTTTGTGTGTAGAAATGCCTATTTATCAGGCAGAAAATCAAGTCACTAGAGCACAGAACCATATTGATGGTTTAAAAAGTAAATTTAAAAATGTTAGCGCAACTAAAATTGACCTAACGAGTACTTTTGAAGAATTTAAAAACGCCAATCAACAAGAGCAAAACTCACCCAAACTTGATTTATCATTAGCAAATACTAGAGCCAGATTAAGAATGACTTCTTTATATTACTTGGCTGGATTAAATGGACTATTAGTTGCAGGAACAGGAAATAAAATTGAAGATTTTGGCGTAGGTTTTTACACTAAGTATGGTGATGGTGGTGTCGATTTAAGTCCAATTGCTGATTTATTAAAATCTGAAGTCTATGAATTAGCAAATCATTTAGAGGTTATTGATTCCATCCAGAATGCTGCTCCAACGGATGGCCTATTTGGAGATAGCAGAACCGATGAAGATCAAATCGGAGCGTCTTATGATGAACTAGAATGGGCAATGGAAATGCATAACGAAGGCAAAAAGCATAACTATTTTTCAGGTAGAGAACTAGAAGTATTTACCATTTACTCTCGACTAAACATGATTAATCAACACAAAATGAACCCAATACCTGTTTGTGAAATAAATAATGAATTAAAGTAAATTTGCAGCAATCATCATCCTTTTAATTCTATGATATGATCTTTTTTTTGATCCATTAACAATAGAAAATGGGAGTATAATTAGCAATTGAATAATTTTTAAAATCTGTAATATTCTTTTCATGTTTTTCTTTCTTAGCGGGTACCAATATACAAAAAATAAAACATTAGAAGACAGGGGGTAAACACCCTTTTAATAAAAAGAACTTAAACCACTCTATTTAATTTTTCAAATAGGCGCTTTTTTAAATCAGTATAATTGGTAATAAGCTCTAAGTCCAAAGTAGCTGAATCCCCTTTTCTAGCTTCATTCATTATTTCTATAATCTTCTTTTCTATTAAAACTCTTCTAAGGTTTAAGATTGCATCAGTAACTAATTTTGGGAGAATCTTTTTTATATCTGTCACATAAATATCTTTTCGTTCCCAATCACTTAACTCATACTTCTCTTCATCCATCAAAATATTTGTCACTTCATTGGCAACTTGTTTATTCTCATGGTTGATCAAGCGCTCTACTTCAATTTTCTCTTGCTGATTCATTTGATGAATTAGTTCATAATACACCGTTTTAAAAATAGTATTGGTAAATTCAATCTCATCATCTTGTAAGTTAACATAGAGCTCTTGAGAGACTTGATTTGTATACTCTTCTTTCTCAAAAGAGATTTTTCCGTTTTCATTTTCAACCTCTACATGTTGAATAAAATCAACTTTTTCATTTCCATACAACAATAAAATTCTGATAATTTCTTTTTCAAGAAGATCTAATTGATCCACTTTCTCAGAAGAAACTACACCTCCTTTTACAGCAGTCATTGCCGCCTCCTGCTCCATAAAATACTCTGGAGGAGGTTGGTTTGGGTCAATGTTGGTCTGACCTCTTTTCGGCTTTGTTTCTTTATTTAAAAGTTGCGCCAATTCACTAAACAATACACGTTCAGAAATCTCCATTATTCTAGAACATTCTTGCACGTATACTTCTCGTTGAATTCCATCAGGTATTTTAGAAATACTTGTTACAATATCTCTAATCAACCCAGCTTTTTTAACAGGATCACTCTTCGCTTCTTTCATTAATAAAGAAACCTTGAAATTGATGAAATCTTGAGCTGAACTTTCTAAATACTCCTTCAATTCAACATCAGTATGTGATTTCGCAAAACTATCAGGATCTTCTCCTTCAGGGAAAGACACTACTTTCACATTCATGCCTTGTTCTAGAATCAGATCAATTCCTCGAATAGAAGCTCTTAACCCAGCAGCATCCCCATCAAAAAGTACCGTAATGTTTTGAGTCAATCTTCTAACCAAACGAATTTGATCAGAACTTAAAGCTGTACCTGAAGAGGCAACAACATTTTCTATTCCGGATTGATGAAAAGAAATAACATCAGTATACCCTTCAACTAAGAAGCAATTGTCTTTTTTTGCTATTTCTTTTTTGGCCTGATAAATTCCGTATAAGATTTTACTCTTATGGTAAATATCACTTTCTGGTGAATTTAAATACTTGGCTGCTTTTTTATCAGCAGTTAATATACGCCCTCCAAAACCTAAAATCCTACCAGACATAGAATGAATTGGAAACAACACACGTCCTTTAAAACGATCAAATTGCTTGTTATCTTTTACTATGGTTAATCCGGTTGAAGCTAAATATTTTAAATCATATCCTTTATTTAATGCTGCTTTTGTAAAATTATCCCATTCGTTTCTACAATACCCTAGATCGAATTTTTTAATGGTATCATCTCTAAACCCACGTTCTTTAAAATACGACAACCCAATCGCTTTACCGTGCTGAGTGTTTAACATTAAATCATGAAAATATTCGGATGCAAATTTAGACACCACAAACATGCTTTCTCGCTCGTTTAATTGTTGCTTCTGTTCATCGGATTGTTCCGTTTCTTCAATCTCAATATTGTATTTTTTTGCTAAATATCTGATTGCTTCAGGATAGGAATAA
>JAESTN010000403.1 GCA_016763595.1 Flavobacteriaceae bacterium
TATTCTAATGAATAATTTATTACCACCATTGTACTTTATTTTTTTAATACCTATTTTAGGATGAAAAGCACTGATCTCTTTAGGTGCTATTTTAAATTTGGTTTTAAAAACCCCATTGACGTTAGTCCATCTGTTCTGTTTAACATCATCAAAAAGAATTGTAGCACCAGCTACAGGCTTGTTGTTAGCGTCAATAACTTTGATTGTAAGTTTTTTTGATTGCCCATAAATAGCAAAGCATAGAAACAATGAGGCGAATAAAAGGATGTTTTTTTTCATAATTATATTTCTTTTTCTAGTAAGCAATATAGTGAATTTAGATTACATGTTTCTTCTGTATTGTCCTCCAACTTTAAACAAGGCCTCTGTAATTTGTCCTAATGAACAGAATTTTGTTGCTTCCATTAGTTTATCAAATAAGTTTTCATTCTGAACGGCTGCTTCTTGTAAAATAGCTAATTGCTCTTTTACTTTAGTTGTATTTGCAGCATTCAATAAGTCTTTAGTTTCAATTTGGAACTGCTTTTCTTTTTCGGTAGCTCTAATGACTTCATCGGGCTGAACTGTTGGAGATCCTTTAGAACTTAAAAAAGTATTTACACCAATAATTGGGAACTCTCCCGTATGTTTTAGTGTTTCATAATACAAGCTTTCTTCTTGTATTTTAGAACGTTGATACATGGTTTCCATGGCTCCTAAAACACCACCACGTTCCGTAATTCGATCAAATTCAGTTAGAACAGCTTCTTCAACTAAATCAGTCAATTCTTCAATAATAAATGAACCCTGAATTGGGTTTTCATTCTTCGTTAACCCTAATTCTTTGTTGATGATTAACTGAATAGCCATTGCTCTACGTACAGATTCTTCAGTAGGTGTTGTAATCGCCTCATCATACGCATTTGTATGTAATGAGTTACAATTGTCATTGATGGCATATAAAGCTTGCAAGGTTGTTCTAATATCATTAAAATCAATTTCTTGAGCGTGTAATGAACGACCAGACGTTTGAATGTGATATTTTAACATTTGAGCTCTCGGATTTGCGTTGTATTTGTGCTTCATCGCCTTTGCCCAAATCTTACGAGCAACTCTACCAATTACAGAATATTCTGCGTCAATACCGTTTGAGAAAAAGAAAGACAAATTCGGACCGAATTTATTGATGTCCATCCCTCTTGAAAGGTAATATTCAACATAGGTAAACCCGTTAGATAATGTCAATGCCAATTGTGTTATTGGATTGGCACCTGCTTCGGCAATATGATACCCAGAAATTGAAACAGAATAGAAGTTACGAACTTGTTTTTCGATGAAATACTCTTGTACATCACCCATTAAACGCAATGCAAATTCTGTAGAGAAAATACACGTGTTTTGTGCCTGATCTTCTTTTAAGATATCTGCCTGAACCGTTCCTCTAACTTGGTTTAAAGTTTCCGTTTTTATTTTTAAATATACATCTGCTGGCAAGACTAAATCTCCTGTTAAACCTAATAACATTAACCCTAAACCGTCATTTCCTTCAGGTAATTCCCCTTGGTAAACAGGTCTTTCTAATCCTTTCGAATCATAAATTGCTGCAAATTTTGCTTCAACTTGCTTTTCTAACTTGTTTTCTTTGATATATTTTTCACAATTCTGATCAATGGCGGCATTCATAAAGAATCCTAACAACATTGGTGCAGGGCCATTTATGGTTAGACTTACAGATGTTAATGCATGTGTTAAGTCAAAACCAGAAAATAATTTTTTTGCATCACCTAAGCAACAGATAGAAACTCCTGCATTACCTATTTTTCCGTAAATATCGGGTCTAACTTCGGGGTCGTTTCCGTATAGCGTAACAGAATCAAAAGCTGTAGAAAGACGCTTTGCAGGCATTCCTAAACTCACATAATGAAAACGCCTGTTTGTTCTTTCTGGGCCTCCTTCTCCGGCAAACATTCTTGTCGGGTCTTCTCCGGTTCTTTTAAATGGATATAGCCCTGAAGTAAATGGGAATTCTCCAGGAACATTTTCTTGCAAGTTCCAACGTAATAAATCTCCCCAAGCTTGGTATTTAGGTAAGGCTACTTTAGGTATCTGAGTCTTAGATAATGATTCACTATGTGTTTCTATGTTGATTTCTTTATCACGTACTTTAAATGTGTAAATAGGGTTTTTGTATTTCAGAACTTTTTGGTTCCAATTTAAAATGATTTCCCAATTATGTGGATCAAGATTTAGTTTTACTTTATCAAATTGAGCAACTAAAAGTTTTATAAAAGGAATGTCTTCATGCTGAACTTGCTTCAGAATTTCATCTTCATTGATTCCTGTTTTAGTTATTTCAATTTCAGTATTTGTAATCGAACTGATTGTTTGATAAATACCGTATAATTTTTGAGCAACAATTACTTCGTTGTCTACTTTTTGGTCATATCCTCTGTTGCTTTCTGAAATTTCTGATAGATAGCGAACTCGTCTTGGTGGAATCACAAATATTTTTTCAGACATTTCTTTGGTGATTTTCATGTCTGATTTTAAATCTACTCCAGTTTTCTCAACCAGTTTATCCATAATACGTTTGTACAACGTATTCATTCCTGGATCATTAAATTGAGAGGCAATTGTGCCATAAACAGGCATGTCATCCATATGGATATCCCAGAGATTGTTATTGCGCATGTATTGTTTTTTTACATCGCGTAAAGCATCTAAAGCACCACGTTTATCAAACTTATTAATGGCAACTAAATCGGCAAAATCCAGCATGTCAATTTTTTCTAACTGTGTAGCTGCACCAAACTCAGGAGTCATTACATATAATGAAGTGTCAGAATGTTCTATGATTTCAGTATCCGATTGTCCAATTCCAGAAGTTTCTAAAATAATCAAATCAAACTCTGCAGCTTTTAATACTTCAATAGCTTGATGTACATATTTGGACAATGCTAAATTAGATTGTCTTGTTGCTAATGAACGCATATATACACGATCATTATTGATGGAGTTCATACGAATTCGATCTCCTAATAATGCACCACCAGTTTTTCTTTTCGAAGGATCGACAGAAATAAGGCCTATGGTTTTTTTAGGGAAGTCAACTAA
>JAESTN010000404.1 GCA_016763595.1 Flavobacteriaceae bacterium
AACTAAATACTGTTTCTAAAACCCCTAGTGATTTAGGGTTCCTAAATCCGTCCAAATGTAATTCAAAATAACGAATTATTATACTTAATACTTGCTGTCTTTCTCTTTTGCTAAATTTTACTTCTTCTACAGTATCAAAAGTTGTGCCTAACAGTTTTTTAAATTGATATAAATCATCACCATAAATTACTTCTTTCTCTAGTGTTTCTGAAGTAAAACCACCATCAATTAAATTAAAATACTGATTTTCAATACCTGAAATATCAGGATAAAACCCTAAATATTTAGATAAGTTTAACATAAACAACAAATGAAAGTTAGAAATTTTATCATGTGTATCTAGCCAAATCAACGAAGTTTCTATAAAAGAAAATAACAACGTATTCTCTTCTTCTTCTTGTATAGAACTACTTAATATTTCTGATAAAAAAAGCACAATAGTTTGCTTAAATATATTGCTATAAATATTCTTATATGGGTGAATTACATGTACCTCTTTTAGACTGTTTAAATTTCCTTTATTATTGTGGTTTGCCTCAATGTTTAATTGAGTTAATGGCTGAAAATATGCCGCTTTAATTTTTCCTTTTTTAGTTTTTAAAACCCCTCTTATTAAATAAGATTTTATTCCTTCTTCAAGTGTAAAACACCGTACAATTAAACTAGTATCTCCATATTTTAATGAGCTTATAACAATTGCTTTTGTGTTTACTATAACCATGTTAATTGATAATTGCTATTTTAGTTGAGCTTGTTTCTGAGGCGTCATCGTTTGTGAGTAATACGATATAGACCCCAGAGGCCACTTTTTTTCCTGCTAAATTAGTTTTGTTCCATACTACTTTCCCTCCTTGTAATTGCTGACCTTCAACAACATTTGTTTCATACACTAAATTTCCAGCAACATCTAAAATTTTCACATTGGTTCCTTTGGGTAAGTGTTTTCCGTTTTTACCATCAATTGTTATTGTTTGATGGTTTCTAAGTGCAGGATTTGGATATGCATAAACTTCATTTAGTTCTTCTCCAAAACTAGCCACATTACTTTTATAAGCAACTACTCCTTTATCTGTTGCAAAAAACACCTTTCCAGTAGATGTATCAACGCTTATTTTTAGTATTTTATTAGATGGCAAAGGCGAGTTGTCTTTATTAAAACTTGCCAATGTGTTTTGTCCATTTGGATTTGTATATAACACCCCTCCATTATCAGTACCAAACCATTTATTGTCTGCTCCATCAATAGCAATTGTATTGATTGTTTGGTTTCCTAATAGTTTTTTAGGAATACCATCATCTAAAATAATAATAGGTTCAGTATCGTAAATAGTAGCATCAAAGAGGCCACTCGCATTGTTATAAATTACCAAGCCAGATTGAGTTCCAATCCAAACTCTATTGTTATTATCTATAGCAACAGTTCTAACATTTGCATGGGGTAAACTCCCTTTTGTTGGGGCTGTTGTTAACGCTCTTTTTCGATCTCCATTTTCGTTATATACATACACTCCATTTCTTCTTGTACCAATCCACAAGCTGTTTGTTTTATCAATTTGAATTGTATTTACCTCTTGTGCCGAGTTTGTTTGTAAACTTCTTAAATCAAAACTTTGCCAAGACCCACCAGGAGAAAGCTTTTTAAGCTTGTTTACTCCCAAAGCATCTGTAACCCATAAATTACCTTGATTGTCAAATACAGTTCCATTAATACTTGTTGTGATTGAATTGGGGTCTGAAGGAAAAAAATCTTCTAATGGACTATTTTGAGAGGTATAGAAAGAGGTTATTTGGTCATCTACAACTTCTAATAAACCTCCTCCAGATAAATAATTACCAGAACTTGTTTGTGAGAACGAGCTTATTAAAACTCTATTATCATGGGTAGGATCTATTGTTACATTCACCAAATCAAACACAGGAAACACTGCCGTAAAAGGTGTATTCAACCAATCAGTTCCGTTATAATGACTAAAACCTTTTAAATTTCCTGATGGCACATAAGCAGAAGTATAACCTCCATAAACAAACCATATATTTTTATTTAGTGAAGCCATAGAGAATACACTATTAGAAAGTGGGCCATTTGGATGAATCTCTGTAAAGTTCTGACTTGATAAAGGAGTTTGAAGTATTCCGTATTCTTTAGTATTTAAATACAGTAAGTTATTCTGAATTATAGCTGAGTTTAATCGGTAGTTATAATCAACAGAAGTAAAGCTTTTAAATACTTCGATGAACGCAGTATTATAAACATAGGCTTCGGTTTCTGTTGCAGCAATTAAATACTGACTATCGCTTTTTAAACTTTTTATTGTTGCTGGTAGTGTTTTTTCTAGCGTTAAATTTGCACCATTTATTTTATACATTTCTGTACCCCTAGACACATAAATTCCATCATTAAATCCAACTATATTAGAAAAATTACCATTAAAAATTAATTCCCAATTATTAAAATCAATTAGGTTTGGGTTTACTAAACTCGCTTTGTAAACACCATTTTCTGTTGCTGCATAAATTTGATTATTTACAATTAGTGTTTGATTAATTTTTACTGATGAAGAAGCGGATCCAATAAAATAGGTGTCACCAAATTCTAACTTATCAATATCATATACAACAATCGCAAATGGGGTAGAAATATATAAGGCATTGTTATATTCAGAAATGTGGTTAATTCGTTTTTCTCCAGATTGATTAAAGTTTACAATATCTGCAGAAATATGAATAGAGTTATCTTCCTTTAATACCTCAATCAAACCTGTTTCATACCCAATAATTAATCTACTGTTAGAAATATTAAAATGTATTGCAGAGGTGGTTTCTCCAGAAAAACCATTCACAGAAGAAAGCTTTTCAGTCTCTTGAGTATTTAAATTATACGTGAAAATTGCATTATCAGATAACGCATAAATCACATCATTAGTGGTTACAAAATCTTTTACATTATTGTACGAGTAAAAATCTTCCCACTTTGTACTAAAGTCTGTTTGTGAAAATGTAAACAAAGGAAAAAAGAAGCATAAAATCCAATAGTTTTTTCTCATAAAAAAGTTAAATTAATGAATCAAAGATATTTAATTCTTGTAACAATAACGATAAAAAACAATACATTAGTACAAAAAACAATGCCTAATATATGAGTCTTGAAATTGAACGTAAGTTTTTAGTAAAAAACGAATCTTTTAAAGAGGATGCTTTTAAAAAAAGTTATATAAAACAAGGGTTTCTAAACTCAAATAAAGAAAGAACTGTCCGTGTTCGAATTATAGATGACAACGCATTTTTAACCGTTAAAGGAAAATCTAATTTGGCTGGAACAATTCGGTTTGAATGGGAAAAAGAAATTTCTGTAAAAGAAGCCCAAGATTTACTGTTGCTTACAGAAAAAACGGTCATTGAGAAATATCGTTTTTATGTTAAAAGTGATCCACACATTTTTGAAGTTGATGTCTTTTTAGGAGAGAATTTTGGTCTTATTGTTGCAGAGGTCGAATTGAACTCAGAAAACGAAAACTTTACAAAACCTTCATGGATTGATAAAGAAGTTACAGGAGAAGTAAAATACTATAATTCTACTTTAAGTAATACGCCGTTTCAATTGTGGACATAAAAAAACCTCGAACAAAAAGCTCGAGGAAATTTAATAAACCTACCCCCTAAATAAGATTTATTTACCTTAAACGCTTTCACAATAATAAAATTGTACAGCCATTTAAGGCTACAAATATAATTCGTTTTTTACTGATTAGCAAATAATTACATTTATTTTATTTTTTACCCTATTAATTTAATATAGATAAAAGTTTTATGCATTTTAATGAAAAGAACACAACCTATTTACCTTTTTAATGAATATTATTTAACACCAATTAATAAAAAATTGATTTAACACATATTTATTTTTGTTTTATGTTAAAAAACAACCTAATAAAATCACTTTTAGTTTTTTTAGCTTAGCAATAAAAATAAACAGAAATAAAATGAGAAATACTCCCTAGTAATACAAACACATGAAAGATTGCATGGTTGTAAGGAATCTTTTTAATAGAATACAAAATCGCTCCAAGAGTATAAAAAACACCTCCAGAAAACAACCATAATAATCCTTCCGTAGGTAAATTATCTAGCAAAGGGTTAATTACAAAAACAATTTGCCATCCCATTAAAACATACATTATGGTAGACAGTTTATCAAATTTTCCTGTATAGAATAATTTTAAAACAATTCCTATTAAAGCAAAAAACCAAGTCAATCCAAAAATGATCCAGCCTGTTTTTCCTTCAAGAGTAATCAATGTAAAGGGAGTATAAGTTCCTGCGATTAGTACATAAATTGCAGCATGGTCAAAAATATTTAATCTTCTTCTTCGCTTCGGTGATTTTGCAGAATGATACACAGTAGATGCCGCATATAAAACAATAATACTTACTCCATAAATTAGAATACTTGCAGGCTTCCAAAAACCATCAAAATACAATGATTTAAGTATCAAAAAAGGCAACGCTATTATTCCCATCACCAAGCCAAAAGCATGTGTGATAACATTTAACTTCTCTTCTTTTTCGTTGTATCTATGATTTAATTCACTCATTTCAACCTATTGGTGTCTTTCATATATTTCTCATCATTAGAAAGTTCGCGATGAATGATATCAAAAGTTTGGTTCATTATTTTTTTCATATCGTCTTTAACATTCATTCCTTTAGTTTCTATAAACGCATGTTGTTTAACTCGAAAAACGCCCGGGCTACCTTTAAAAAAGTTCCAAGAAAATAAACGTTTACAATCGTAATATGTTGTTGGTACAATTGGAATTTGGTATTCAATCGCTAAATTAAAAGCCCCTTTTTTAAAAGAGCTTAAAACGACATCTTCAGTTGGTACTAACCCTTCTGGGAAAATCCCCATACTCGTTCCGTTTTGTAATCTTTTTTTAGCCATTTGATACACACGCCTTTTACTTTTTGCACTACTTCTATCAACCATAATTACTGTTTTTTTATAAAAAAACCCAAAAACAGGAATCTTAACTAGTTCTTTTTTACCTATAAAAACAATGGGATTCTTAGACATTACTGCCAAAACAAACGGGTCTAATAAAGACGAATGATTAGGACAAAACATGTAGCTTTTATTCCTCTCTATTTTTTGCTCTATCGTTTTATCTATTCTAAAACCTGTTCCGTAAACCAAAACTTTAGACAAGATTCTTACAAACCTCCAAAAGATGGGGTAATGCTTCTCTTTAATAGCAAATGTTAATAAAAAAGGAAACATTATTAAAAGCATAGCTGCAAATAAAACATAAAACCATACACGCCAAATTACACGTAA
>JAESTN010000405.1 GCA_016763595.1 Flavobacteriaceae bacterium
TTAATGAAATTAATTTGTTTTGAGAAGAGGCTCCAATTTTTTTGTACGTAGTTTCGGCTTTTGAAAAATCATCAGAGATAAGATATACGTTTGCGATATTCTGAAGTGTTTCAGTATCATTTTTAAATAATAGTAAGTTTTGTTTTAATAATTTTATCGAAGCTTTATAAGCTCTCTTTTGCGCATGTTGGTTCGCATACCCTAAGTGTATATACTTTTTTGAAGTCAACGCATTTATATTACCTGGAGAAACGAGTAGAGCTTTATTAACAAATTCAAGTGCCTGATCATATATTTTTAAATTTGAAAGGGTATTTGCATATCCTAATAGCGCAGGGAAACTTTTAGCGTTTTCTTTAACTAGGTTTTGATAATAGCCTTTTGCTTTACTGAAATTTTTATTCCACAATAAAGATTCTGCATAATTCAGTTTGATCTCAAAATCTTGTGGAAACTTTACTAATAAGTCAGTGAAAATTTCAACAGATTTTTTGCTGTCTCCGTTTAGCCCAATTGCTCTACCGTAACAAAGTTTTGCTGTTTTGTTTGTTGGGTATTCAATTAAAATATTTTTAAAAAAAACTTCTGCTTGGCTATATCTCCCTGTTTCTAAGTAAGTAAAGCCTTCTTTCATGTTTTGAGCGATACAAAGTGATGAGAAAAAAGTAACGAATAATAATAAATAGATTCTCAATTTCATAGGTGTCGTTTTCTGCAAGTTAATGAATCAAATCCAAACTTTTCCAATAATTCATCTATACTAATTATCACTTCATCGAAATCTAAGGTGCTTAAATACATTCTTAAATGATATTTGTAATAGAAACAATTTATGAATCTAAAACCTAAATATCATGGCTTTACAAATAACAGAAAAGAAAGGTAATTTTTACATTCAAGGTGAAATCACCTGTGATAATGTGCAGGCGTTGAAACTACATTTTGAATACGTTTTACGTAAGAGAAAATACGTCACCATTAACATCAGTGATGTAACAGAAATAGACTCAGAAGGGGTTGTCGCACTTACTCAAATGTACCATTACGCGCTATTAACAAAAAAGATTTTTACAATTATAGGAGTTGGTAGTAAAGAAATGTACGAGCATTTTAAGAATCAAAATATTGCTTAATAGATGGAATACTAATTAAAAAAAGAATGAAAGATGTCACTTGAAATTATAAATAACAAAGGAGTTTTTGAAGTGTGTGGAGAATTTACTTCAGAAAATAAAGGAAAGGTAAAAGAATATTTTAATGACCTTTTAGACAACTATTATGAAGTAGTTATGTGCTTAGATAACATAAAGAAAATTGACGAATCTGCAATAGACGTGTTGAAATTTATACATAGAAAAGCAGCTAAAAGAAGTAAAGTGTTATTTGTTTTAGGGAAGAAAAATTCAACAATAAACAGGGCATTTAATATTTTCAATATTTCATACATTTTTAAAAATGATTACAATTAGTTCTTTAAAAAGAAAAATATCGTCAGAGCAACTGTTTATGATAAGTGTATTAGTTGTGAATGGAGGAAACTACCTCTACAACCTTTTGCTTGGGAGAATATTAGGGCCGGCTTTATTTGCAGATGCCGCAATCCTAATAACATTTCTATTGACTTTGTCTTTTGTAGCGATGACCTTTCAATTGGTAACTGCAAAATTTTCAATATTATTTAGAGTAAAAACATTTAAACGTTTTGTTTCTTCTATGTATAGAAATGCACTTTTTTTAGGTGTATCATTAGGAGTATTAATCGTTGTTTTTGCAACAGAATTACAACAAGTTTTTAATACAACATCATCATTAATGTTTGTCGTTTTTGGACTTGGTGTTCCAGTATATTTCCTAATGAGCGTTAACAGAGGAGTATTTCAAGGGAAAAAAGAATTTAAATCTTTGTCTATTACCTATCAAACAGAAATGCTTAGTAGGTTATTTGTAACGCTTGCCCTTCTATTAATTTTTGGGATAGAATCGCCTGTAATAATTGCATTGGGAATTATAATTTCTTTTGTATTTGGAATGTTTCCTTTTAAATCAAAGGTATTTTCTCTTCAACGGAGTCCACGTATTAGGGAAACCTACAAAAAACAAATAAAAACCTTTTTTATATTAACTGCGTTTTATGAGTTGACTCAAATTATTATCAATAATAGTGATATACTTTTAGTAAAACATTATTTCGAATCTTATGATGCTGGGTTGTATGCTTCATTAGCATTAATAGGGAGAATGGTTTATTTTATTGCTTGGATGTTTGTAATGTTATTGCTACCGAAAGTAATACATTTAAAAAAAGAAGGTAAAAAAACCAGTGGTGTTTTATTTAAATATATTGGATACATAACAATTTTATCCTGTATTATTATTACAAGTTGTGTGTTGTTTCCAGAAGTTATCGTTCAGTTGTTATTTGGTAAAAGCTACCTTGGTATTTCTTCTCTATTGTGGAAATATGCGTTGGCGACTTCTATCTTTGCAATCTCAAACATTTTTGCCTATTACTATCTTTCTTTGGATAAATATGTTCCAGTGATTATTTCTGGTGTTTTTGGACTATTACAAGTTGTTTTAATCGTTTGGTTTCATGAATCTTTAGAACAAGTAGTGCATGTGCAAATTATTGCAATGTTCTTATTACTTATAGTGCAGTTACTCTTTTACGGAGCAATAGTAAGATCTACAAACAAAACGTTAAGGTAAGATCAAAAAATCATTCTCCTCTTGAAATAGAACACTCGTCGATATTTTTTAGCTACCGAACTAAATTCAGTAAGAACTTTTACATTCTTTCTTGACCTTTACTTTGGAACCAATTCAACGTTTTTCTATTGGTTTTTTTAGAGAATATTAATTTAAAACCAACACGATCATGGAAAAAGATTTAAAAGAAATTAAACAGTATTTAGAAAGCACTTTAGAAGAATTTTGTGATGCCTATGTAAGCTATGGTATTGATATGGATCATGAGACACAACTTATAGAAAAAGCATTGTATCGTGTAAATGAATTGTTAGCCGAAAACTTAGAATATAGGATTGCAAGTTAACATCAAGTACTTAGAAACAAACAATTAATTTAAAATACCCAACCTATGAAACTTGCAATTATAACAGCCTATCCGCCAAGTAAAGTGACATTAAATGAGTACGCATATCATTTGGTAAAACACTTTAGACAAAAAGAAGAAATTACTGAACTTATTTTATTAACAGACATAACTAAAGAATCTAAAACAATAGATTTTGCAGAGCAAGGATGTAAAATAACAGTTAAAGAATGTTGGTCCTTTAATTCATATGCAAACGTTATTAGTGTTGCAAAAGCCATCAATCAAACTAAACCAGACTGCATATTGTTTAATTTACAATTCATGAAGTTTGGTGATAAAAAAATACCTGCAGCTCTTGGGTTATTGCTGCCATTAGTTTGTAAAATTAAACGCATACCAACAATTGTTTTATTGCATAATATTTTAGAACAAGTAGATTTGAAAAAAGCAGGATTTACATCTAGTAGAATATTGCAAAAAGTTTATGGTTTTGTCGGCAATACATTAACAAGAATAATTTTGAAGGCCGACATTGTTGCGGTAACTATGAAGAAGTATGTTGGGGTTTTAGAGAAAAAATACAAAGTTAAAAATGTAATAGCAATACCGCATGGTACGTTTGAAGTTTCCAAAGAACCAACATTTAAACTACCAAAAGGAGCATTAAAAATAATGACCTTTGGGAAGTTTGGTACCTATAAAAAAGTAGAGTTACTAATTGAAGCAGTACAAAAGGTTAGAAAATCTATAGGAATGGATTTAGAAATTGTTATAGCTGGGACTGATAACCCAAATGTACCAGGGTATTTAGAAAATGTTAAAAGAAGATTTGCTTATGTTCCGAAGTTAACATTTACCGGCTATGTAGAAGAATCAGATGTGTCTAAACTATTTGAAGAAAGTGCAGTTGTGGTTTTTCCATATACTTCAACAACAGGGAGTTCTGGTGTTTTACACCAGGCAGGAAGTTATGGTAGAGCTGTAATTATGCCAGATTTAGGTGATTTAGCATTATTAGTAAAAGAAGAAGGATATCAAGCAGAGTTTTTCAAACCAACAAGTGCAATTAGCTTAGCAAAATCAATTGAAGCAATTGTAACAAACAAAGCGTATAGAATAGCTTTAGGAATCGCAAATTACAAAGCAGCTACGGCCTATCCAATGTCTAAAATTACAGATATATATTTAGAAACGTTTCATAACATTACAAATGAAACTAAATATAAAAATAGTGTTACCTATCAAGTAAATTAATCTGTAGAAATATATCTAAAAGATTTTTTCTTTTTTCCACTTTTATTTATAAACCCAAAATGCTCTTGTGCATTTCTTCTCCAAGGAAGTTTTCCAACTACTTCTTTGGGGATTTTATTGAAATCATATAAAGTCCAAGACATAAATGAAATGTTTTTTTCTTTTAGTTGTTGCTGCATGTTTTTATAATAGTCAGCTTGTTTTATTTCAGAACCACTAAATAGATTCCAAAAACCTTTATAAGAACTAATTCCAAACTCTGTAAGCATTACTTGTTTTGATGCAGTTTCTTCTTGTAATAATTTTAATGATTTTTTAAAATTCGAAACCTTTTTGTAATAATGGAATGAAATAAAATCTACTTCATCTTTTAATGTAACTGCGCTTTTTGCATTTGACCAACCGATAGTGACCGGGTGTTTTTTGTCTATTGATTTCACCAAGACTGTCATTCTTTTCAACCAACTGGTAACCGCAATTTCACCTCGAGAGTCAAAATCTAAATCGGGCTCATTTTTAATATCCCAAGCTAATAGCGCAGGGTGGTCTTTAAACTTTGATACAATTGCAATTGCATGTTTTTGATTTAGTGTCCAATTCAAAACAGAATAATCACCATAAAAATCAAATAGCGTAATCATAACCTTTAATTCATGTACCTGAGCGGCATCTAA
>JAESTN010000406.1 GCA_016763595.1 Flavobacteriaceae bacterium
ACTAAAAATGCTGATTTATACTTTTTAGTTCCTAGAGAAGATGACAAGACAATCAATAGTATTTCTAAAAATATCACAAAGTATATTCAACAAAAAATAAAAAAATCTGAAGACATACTACAACTTGTAACTAATGATGCGATTTGTAGAAGTACTCAAATTTTAACCTATTTTAATGAAAAAACTATATCTGCATGTGGAATGTGCGATGTTTGTTTAAATAAGAAAAAAACATACCGTAATGTTTCATCAAATATCATGGCATATTTAAAGCATCAAAAACATGCAAGCTCACATCAAATCTGTAATCAAATTTCTTCTACTGAAGCAAACGTTTTAGTAAATTTGCAGCAATTATTATCAGAAGAGATAATTGCTATCAATAACTACAATCAATATTATATTAAATAAATGAGAGATTTACGCATTGTATTTATGGGGACGCCAGATTTTGCTGTTACCATTTTAAAACATTTAGTAGAAAATAAGTATACTATTGCAGGGGTAATTACAGCCCCCGATAAACCTGCTGGTCGTGGCAGAAAACTAAATCAATCTGCAGTAAAAAAATACGCACTTACTCAAAACTTAAATATACTACAACCAACCAATCTTAAGAATCAAGATTTTATTGATGACCTAGCATCTTTAAAGGCCAATTTACAGATTGTAGTTGCCTTTAGAATGCTACCAAAGGTAGTTTGGAACATGCCAAAATTTGGCACATTTAATTTGCATGCATCCTTATTACCAGCATATCGTGGAGCAGCCCCAATAAACTGGGCCATTATTAATGGTGAATCTAAAACGGGTGTTACTTCGTTTTTTATTGATGACAAAATTGATACTGGAGAAATAATCTTACAAAGAGAGTCTGCTATTAAAGAAGATGAAACTGTTGGTGAGCTTCATGATACCTTAATGTATTTAGGAGCTGAATTGGTTATAGAAACCGTTGAGCTAATAAAAAACGACAAAGTTACGACATACAAACAACCAGAATTAGAAGAAAAAACAGCTTACAAACTATTTCCTGATAATTGCAAAATTGATTGGGATGATACTTTAGACAACATTTATAATAAAGTTAGAGGGTTAAATCCTTATCCAGCAGCTTGGTCAACCATATATACTAATGAAGAAGGGATTGCAACCAAACTTTATCGCGTAGAAAAAGAAACAGTACCACATTCTGATGCTGTTGGAAAAATAATTACAACTAAAAAAACATTGAAAGTTGCTGCTAAAAATGGGTATCTAATTATTCATGAAATGAAACTATCTGGAAAAAAGAAAATGGATATTCAAAGTTTGCTAAATGGTTTTAAATTTTCCACTGACGCAAAAATGGCTTAAACGCCTTTATTGATACGGTTTTTATGATTTTTGGTGTTTTTTTTCTTTGGTTATTAACAATTTGATGTCATTTATTAACAAAAACACCTTTTTTAAGGGTCATTTCTTGCACGAACCCTTATTCCTTCTATATTTGTTAAGCTTAGTTAAGCGAAAATATTAGATCAATTAATTTTTAAAATTTACAAATCATGAACAAATCAGATTTAATCGATGCAATGGCTGCTGACGCAGGAATTTCAAAAGCTGCTGCAAAGGCTGCCTTAGACTCTTTAACTTCTAACGTAACTGGTGCCTTAAAGGCAGGAAACAAAGTTGCATTAGTAGGATGGGGAACTTGGTCAGTATCTAATAGAGCTGCAAGAACAGGAAGAAACCCACAAACTGGAAAAACGATCCAAATCGCTGCAAAAAACGTTGTTAAGTTTAAAGCAGGTGCTGGATTAAGTAGTTCAGTAAACTAAAAATACAAAAAAATTGTATTTAAAAACTCTCCTATTAAATAGGGGAGTTTTTTTATTAGTAAAAAGTGCTTATATTTAAACATGGCTATGTTAAAACCAAAAAAAGGAAGATTATTGATTGCCGAACCTTCAATTTTAAATGATGATTCGTTTAATAGATCTATTATTCTCTTAACTGAACATAATACTAAAAATTCTATTGGCTTTATATTAAACAAACCTTTAAGCTTTTCTGTTAACGATTTAATTCCTGAAATTAATTGCCCATTTACAATATATCAAGGAGGTCCTGTAGAACAAGACAATTTATACTTTGTACATAATGCGCCAGATTTAATTCCAGACAGTATAGAGGTTGACAATGGTATTTATTGGGGTGGAAATTTTGATTCCTTAAAAGACCTTTTAAATAACCAAGAATTAAAAAGCAGTGAGATACGTTTTTTCTTGGGATACTCTGGCTGGGATGCTGATCAACTTGCAGAAGAATTAAAAACGGACTCTTGGTTTGTTTCAATCAATGACTACCCAAATATTTTTGCAACAGACAACACCACTATTTGGAAAAACAAGCTGCTAGAAAAAGGCGGGAAATATAAGATTTGGGCAAATGCACCAGGTGACATTCAGCTAAATTAATTATTTACCTGTAATCTGAAGTAGTTTTAAACTTGAAGCCAACTTCTCTCCGATCTCTGTTTTATATGTTTTTTTTCTATAATTAGTTACTGGCTGAACACCAATAATTGAGTTTGTTAAAAAAACCTCATCGGCTTTTTGCATCTCAAAAGGAGAAATTGCTGTTTCTGAAATTGAATACGTTTCATTTTTATTCAAAATTTCAATAATCTTTTTTCGAACAATTCCTTTAATACACCCTTCTTCTAAAGCTGGTGTCTTTATTTCGTTTCCTTTTACAATAAAAATATTCGCATTTGCCGCTTCTACCACTCCTTTTCTCTCATTAATCAACACACAATTATCCAGCTCATTTTCATCCATAAAAATACTTGCCAAGGTATTCAACATCCTATTTGTTGTTTTTACAGTAGATAACAACCCTGAGTAATTATAAAAATCTTTAAAAAGGTCAACTCTATAGGATTTCTTTTTTTCATATGCGTTTTCAGAAACTTCAATCAAAAAATCTACTTCGTTCGTTAACGGAGTATACAAACCACCATCTTTTCTAAAAATAGTTAATCGTACTCTTACTTTTGAAAAGCCATCTTGTCTGGATACCGTTTTAAGAATTTCCTGCTCTAAAAATTCTAATGTAAATTTCATCGGAATTTCCATTCGCAACATACGCATAGATGCCATCAACCTAAAATAATGATCTTCCCAAAAAACAATAGTACTATTCTGAATATTCAACGTTTCAAAAATAGCGTCTCCATATTTAAAAGCCCTATTATTAGATGTCATTGAAAATTCTGACTGATTGATAAGTTTTCCGTTAAAATTTAACATAAGATGTGTATAAATTAATGCTTGACAAAATTAAATGAAAAGTTATAAATAAACGGTATAGATTCCTTTTAAAAACAAAAAAAAGCTTCATAAAATTATGAAGCTTTCAATTATAAAATTCAGATACTACTATGCACCTATTGTATGTTTTAATTCTTCTATTTGATTTTCCCAAAACATTTTTGACTCTTCTGCCTCATCTTCATCATCAGCAAAATCCGTTATCATTAAAGAAACATCCTTTGTTAAAGCATCAACTTCAATTCTAAATTCAAAATAACTTTCATCTCCTTCGCTTTCTAGCCACTTATATTTTATTTTTTCACCATTTTTATTGGTCAAAATTGTCGCTTTCTCCTCTACTTCATCCCAAATAAAAGTAATCATTTTGCCTCTTGAATTTACTTTATCAGCAAACCATTCCTCTAATCCTGCGGGAGTTGCGAAATATGTATACAACATCTTAGGAGATGCATGTATTGGAAATTCAATTTCAAATTTAATCTTTGACATTTGTTAATTATTTTGAAGCCAATATAGTTAAATATTCTATTTAAAAAAAATTAAAAACTTGTCTTGCAGCAATACAAAAAAATACTATATTTGCAGCCGCATAGCCGAGGCGAGGTAGCTCAGTTGGTTAGAGCGTCGGATTCATAACCCGGAGGTCACGAGTTCAAATCTCGTTCTCGCTACAAAAAAACCCAAGACATTTGTTTTGGGTTTTTATTTTTTTGACATATTAAAGTTCAAAAAAAACTTCTAATACGTGTATTAGAAGTTTTTATTAATCAATCAATGTCCCCCCGAATTTTGATTGAGCTGTATTGCCTTTATTTTTTCTTTTTATTTTCTAGCTCAGAAATTCTATTTCTATATTTTTCAATCAAGACTAATGATACAATACCGTAAATTAGTATAACTAAAATCAAAATATTTTCTAAACTTACCATAATCTCTTACTTTTTTGTTACCCTATAAAGGTATTTTTATTATTATTTTCATTGACACACTATTCGTTTAAATGCACTTTACTCTTGTTGAATGGAATATTAAATATGATAAAATAACCAAGCCCCTTTTAATTTTATATATCATACTTTACCTAAAGCTTTATGACTAACAGCATACGTTAATTTATTCTCAGCTTTATTTGATGTTTCCATTTTATTTTTTCTATACGTGAACGCAATTTTAGCTAACTGCCAGATAATTTTTATTGAATCTTTCATTGATAGTTTTGAGCCTTCTACATGTACCCATCTTTTCAATGGCATTTCGCAAATCATTTCTTTTGCTTTACTAATTTTAAAATGTCTTTTCATTCTCATAAATATTTCGACATCAAATAACCATTTTGTAATAAACTTTTTAGTGAAAAGTAATTCAACCACATCTTTATGAAAAATTTTAGCGCCACATTGCGTATCTTTAAATTGCATAGACAAGATTTTTCTAATCACAAAATTGATGCTAAGGCTAATAATTTGTCTAGCAGATTCTTTAGCGATATTTGCCCCCATTCTAGAAATTCTAGAGCCACTAACAATTTTATACTTTGAGTTTTCAATTGTTGATACTAAATCATCAAAATCTGATAAATCTGTAGACAAATCAGCATCTAAAAAACCAATATAATCTAAGTCTTGATACTTAGCCATATGCAACATCCCTAGTCTTACCGCTTCCGCCTTCCCACCGTTTTTTTCACAATCATAGACCGTGATATAATCTTTCCTGCCTTTTCTAAGCGTTTTTAAAACTTCTAAAGTTGCATCTGTACTTCCATCATTTACAAAACACAAATGATAGCCAGAGTTTTTATCAATAAAACTCAAAAACTGATCGCTTAACAACCTTTCTTCTTCATTATAACAAGGAATTACTACTCCAACACATCTTTGTTGTATAATTACATTACTTACTTTGTTTGTATAATTACCTATTTTCGGAACTCCAATCAATCGTTTTATTCTCGCACAAACTTCGTTTAAGCTCAATGGCTTTTTCATATAATCATTCACTCCCAAGTCAAAACTCTTTGTAATCACATCATCTTCTACATTACCAGACAATACCATTATAGGTGTTTGTGAGTTTCTTCTTTGTCGTATATATTTTATAATTTCTATTCCAGAAATACCAGGCATATTAATATCTACAATTACCAAGTCTGGTTTAAAAGAATCATATAATTCTAATCCTTTTAAAGCATTTGTTTCTACTTTAATTGTATATCCTAATTCTCTTAGTTTCTTTTTTAACGGCAGCAATACCAATTGTTGATCGTCAATAGCCAATACTTTCATATTTTTTGTTTTAAGCGATTATATATGGATATAAAAGTATTCGCTATATGTGATAAAAAAATCTTAATTTGTTAAATCATACTATTTACTTAGACCAATCGACATTTTATGAAGATGACTGAATACCAATTTGCCTTTTAAATTATCTATATTTACTCTATATAAATTTCTATGTTTTAATGAATCAAAAATCAAACAAATACTTAGTTGTAGCAATATTAGTTGGAATGGCCTTTCATGGTACTTCCATCTTTTTTACACTTGAGACTACTTATGATGCATTGATTCATGTTTTTTTTGCTGACCATTATGCACACAACTGGTTTGAACCATGGAATTATAAATGGTACACTGGTTTTACAGCAATGAGTTACCCTCCATTAGTACACCAATCAATTGCATTATTTTCTTTTATTGGAGGATTGAAATTTGGCCTATTTGCAGTCGCATTATTAAGCATCGTTTTGTTTATCACAGGAGTTTATCGTTTTTCTCTAGTAATTACGTCTAATAAAACCGTTGCTGGTTATGCGGCAATTCTCGCTACACTATCTTCCTCTTTTTTAGAAACCTTGCATATTTTTGGCCAATTACCAAGCATAATCGGGATTTCCTTTTTAATGCATTCGATGCCACAAATATATCTTTGGTTAAGAACTGGTAAATATCGCTATCTTCTAACTTCACTTTCCTTAATTGGTGTAATTGTTAGCTCTCATCATGTAACAATCATTTTTGGAATGATTTTTTTTATTTTTCCTTTAATAGGAATGGTAATTATGGATGTTTCAAGAGAGAAAGTAAACTCTTTTAAAGAGGTAAGGCTTAAATTGTTCATTGCTACT